>DAHWHT010000131.1 GCA_027335515.1 Clostridia bacterium | reverse complement strand
TCGTAACAGGGGATGAGACCGCGCTCGCCGGTGCCGAAGCGGGCGACGTCGACCATCATGTTGCGCACGGTGGCGGCGACCTGGGGTGAGATGACGCGGCGGACGACGGTGGGGTGGATGGTCTGGACGACCTGTCCCTGGGCGTTGAGCAGCGCCTGGCCGATGTGGGGCTGGATGAGCATACCGCCGTCGGCGATCACGTTGAGCGCGGTGATCAGGGACAGGGGCGAGACGGTCAGGGACTCCCCGAAGGACTCGGAGGCGACCGTCAGGGCGTTGGCCTGGGCCTTTGGGGTGATGATGGGCCGCTGCTGACCGGCCAGGTCGCCGCCGGGCACCCCCATGAGACCGAATGCCTGCAGGAAGCCATAGAAGCGGGAGGCGCCGATGCGCAGGCCGACGCGGCCGAAGACGACGTTGGCGGACTCTTCGAAGGCCTGCAGGAAGGTGGTGTGGCGGTTGAGCGGCATCCAGTTGTGCAGGGCGACGCCGTCCACCTGCAGGAAGCCGGGGTCGTAGAAGGGGGTGGTGGGGGCGACGACGCCGGTTTGCAGGGCGGCGGCGGCGGTAATGGGCTTGAAGACGGAGCCGGGGGGCATGTCAACGGTGGCGATGGTGTTGTTCCAGATGGCGGGGCTGGCGCCGCCGGGGGCGTTGGGGTCGTAGGTGGGCCAGGAGGCGGCGGCGAGGATCGAGCCGGTCGAGGGGCGCAGCACGATGGCGTAGGCGCGGGTGGCGCCGGTGGAGGCGACGGCGGCCTGGAGGTGGCGCTCGAGGGCCGCCTGCAGGCCGGGGTAGACGGTGAGGCGGAGGTTGAGGCCGGGCCGGGCGGGGACGGTGGTGGCGTGGGTGCCGAGGATGCGCTGGCCGTAGGGGTCGACCTGGGCGATGCGGTAGCCGTTGCGGCCGGCCAGTTGCTTTTGATAGGCGAGTTCGAGGCCGGCGACGCCGCCGCTGGCGTTGGTGAAGCCGAGCAGGGATCCCATGAAGAAGCCGGACGGGTAGCGGCGGATGGACGTGGTGTGGGTATAGACACCGGGCAGGTGCAGGTGGGCGATGGTGGCGGCCTGACCGGCGGTGATGCCGCGCTGCACCACCGCATACTGTCCGGGGCGGGCCAGGGTGTGCGCCAGCGTTGTGGCCGAGAGCGTCAGCACCCGGGCGAGGGATGCCGCCTCGGCGTGGGGGTGGCGGACCAGGCGGGGATCGGCAGTGACGTTCGCAGCAGGGATGGAAATGGCAAGTACCTCACCATTGCGCGCCAGGATCTCGCCGCGCGGCGCCCACAAGACCTGCATGCGAGTGCGTTCCAGCCGTCCCGCAGCCGCCAAGCGCGGTCCAGAGACGACTTGGATCCATGCGAGACGGACACCCAAGACGCATAGGACCGCAACCGCCCATATGCGTGCAATACGAGAACGGCACCGGATGCCCGGGAGCCGGGCTTTGACGCGCGTTATGCCCACATTTGTACCAATACAAAGCGCAGTGGCCGTCTAGCGCGGGATATCGAGTGCGGGGGCGGACCATCATTGATGTGCCAATGGGGATGTGCCAAAGGCTCACCTCGGCGGCGCATGAGCATCGTGTCTGCCTCCGTATGAAGATAGTGTCGCGCTTCGGGCCACAGTTGGATCCGTTGTATCGGTGTCACAGGGCTTTTCGTACCGTGATCCCCCTCCCCTGCGGTTGCACCCAGGGAGGGGTACGCAAGGGTGTGTCACGCGCGTCCGGCCTACCGGCAATACGGTTCGATTAGAGTGCTTTGTGTAGCACGAGTGAGCGGCAGAGAGCGCGGCGGCATTTAGGCCTCGTAGGGTGAGCGCTGACGCAGCATATGGGGTCAGGGTCGGCTGGACAGCCCGATTTCCGCTTGATATGCCATACGTATGGATCATCCCACACGACGGTCGCCGCATCCCGCGTCGGACATCCGCGATGCCCTTCAACGAAGAACTGCACGGGACGGCCAGACAATAGGTTCCAGTTGAGCAAGAAAGCAACCACCAAGCGCAGAATTCCCCGATTCGGGGAGATCCGCCTGGGCCTTGATCCGATACTCCTCTTTTCCCGTCTTGCCGTCGCGGTCGGTGAGTACGACTTCAATGCGCATCTCCATTCGCTCATGCCTCCCCGACCATTCTGGGGAAGCGCTGTCCACTTGTCCAGCAGAACTTTCCACGTCGCGCCTCGGATCCACGTCACCCCTCCACCCACGGCAATTGCACAGGTCGAAAAGTCTCCAGGCTCCTGGGGATCCCGCTCAGGAGCCTGGAGCCCAAGCCGTCAAGCCTGCCCGCACTGCAGCCGCAAGGCGGGCGCAGTTGCGGGGGGCAACGTCAGGACAACGACGGATGCCCCCGCGGCCGGATGCCCTTGCGGTTGGTGCCGGGAGGCGCCGCCCCGTGGTGGGGCCGGTCGCCGGTCCCGCGTGCGTGCGCAGGCGGCTTGCCGGCAGAGGCGCCGGACTCCCAATGGCCCGCCGACCCCACTCAGGCGTCACGGGGTCGGTCCCTGCCCGGTAACGATCGGGAGGGTCCAGGGGTGACCGGCACAAGCCGGGTTGGGGCGGCACGAACGGCAGCTGTCGCAGTTTGTCAGCCAAATCGGGCAACGGTGGATACCACCGATTCCGTCGCTGGCGCCGCCGCACGCGGCATCAGTCCGTGTCCGGTTCGTCGCCCTCTGCCGCATGTTCCGCCGGGGCGATGGTGGTCGTTGGACGCCCGGGCGCGGCCGGCAGGTGTCCGTTGCGACGGGTTCCCGCCGCCGCGGCTGCGGCCTGGGGTTCTTCGCCCTTCAGGGCCCGGTAACGCTGAACATACAGCCGGACGGAATGGCACAGGGCGGCGTGCGACCAACACAGAGGGGCCACGGACATGGGGCCGCCTGTGTAAGGGTGCAACTGCTCGGGCAGGACGCCCGATGGCATGGTGTGGTCGGCCACCCACGTCAGCAACTCCCGGGCGCGCCCCAGTTGGGTGATGTCGCTGGCGACCGACGCGTACCAATCGGCCAGCCACAGGGTGGTGATGAACCACGGGTTTCCGGGTACCCGATCGAAGTCATCGAAGGCTGTTCGGAAGTAGTAGTCTCCGGAGTAGCGTGCGATCCCGCCGACGGGGGTCCGCACCCAGAGCCGCTCTTCGATGACCTGCATGGTTGCGGTGACGCGCGGGTCAGCGGGCGGCAGGACGCCGAAGACGAAGATGCCGGCGGTGGAGGCGTCCGGGGTCGGATCCCGATGCACTGCTCCATCGGAGGCCACGTGCAAGCCGCGGACGAAGCGGCCCAGGGTGGGATCGTACAGGTGGGTGATAATGCCTTCGCGAATGCGGCGGGCGGCCTGGCGATAGCGCTGGGCGCGCGACGCTTCCCCGAGCAGCATCACGAGGTTCGCGGCGGCCTCCAGCCCCCCGACCACGGCGGACGCCGTCCACGTGTGGATCCCGCGGCGTTCCTCCCACAGGTCGTAGGTCTCCCGGGGCAGACCAAGGTGGGGATACAGGTACCCGGCCAGGAATTCGGCGGCCGGTGCGATCAGCGTTTGTGCCAACTGCAGGACGAGTTCGCTGTCCCGGGTCCGCTGGTAGTGCGCCCAAAGGGCCCACAGCACCAGGGCGGTCTCGTCCTCCTGAATCGGCAACTGCCGCCGTCCATTTTGCACCCAGGGGTGCCAGCAGGAGCCGGCGGATCCGTCCGGGTTGTACTTTTGCAGGAGGAAGCCACCGGCGGTCAGCGCCTTGGCGCAGAACTGGAAGAAGGGCGCCGCCAGTTCCGGGTAGCCGGCGTGCACCAGGGCGTGGCAGATCAGCGCCCCGTCCCGCGGCCACACGTAGGAGTAGTGGTCGCGGTTGTACTGCAGGATGTCGGAGTCGTTGGCCGCCGTGATGGCGCCCGTCCGGTCGACGTGGGCCCGGACGATGGGCAGGGACAGGTTGTACAGGTGGCGCACCGACTCCGGCAGGTCGGCGAAGGCGGCCGGGACCTTGCACACCCACTGCTGCCAGTATGCCTGGATCTGGGCCAACAACACTTCCGGGGTGCTGGCGCGCACGAATTGGTCCAGGCGCAGGGTCTGGCCATAGGTCCGTCCGAGGGCGATCCAGTACCAGAGCGTCTCGTGCCCTCCGGCCGGCACCTCGAGGCGGAAGGAAATCGTGGAGTCCACGGAACCCTGGGCGATAGGATTGCCCTCCAGGAGCCCGTCTTCCGCGTCCCGCCAGGTGCCCTCCGCGCCGCGGAAGCGCTTCACGCCGGTGGCATACTGAAAAATGCCCCCCTGGGCCGAGGCGCCGTCCACCATGAAGTAGCGGTCGCGTTTGTAGTGGTAGAGCAGCCCCGCCGACGGGTCGTAGACCGCCGTGTCCCCGACGTCGGTGTCGTCGATCGAAAAGTCCTGATGGAAAAACAGGCGTATCTCGCGGGTGCGCGGGCTGCGGTTGTGGACGACGATGCGCCGCAGAAGGACATTCTCCTGATAATGCACGGCGTCGAGGCAGTGCAGGCCGAGCTCCAACTCGCCGTGCTCCAGGTGGCTGGATCCAACCAGCGTCTCGTCACTGTATCCGATGCGGCAATTCCAGCCGGAGGATCCAACCCAGGAGAACTGCCCTTCGGTCCAGGCGCCCATGCTGCTGCGTTGACCGCCTATATGGTTCCACAGCCCCACATAGGGATAATAAAGGTCCCGCATCGACATGGCGCTGTCAAAGGTGACCAGCATCTGGCCGTTTCCCAGTACGAGATTGCGCGGCATCGGTGGCCCCCGTTTCCGGTCCCGGCAGGCGCGCGGCGCGCGTGCCAGCCAAACCATTCTAGCAGATCCTGGCGTTCGGCGTCGAAGCCGTTCCGCCGCCGCCGCGGCCCTTGACGCGATCCCCCTGAAGACTCTATGCATCTCGGCGAATGTGACCACGGGGGTTGCCTTTCCACCATCCCATGTTCCCCCTGGGGGCGGTAGGGTCATGCTCAGGCGGCCGCGGGCCGGTTGGGAGCCGAGGTGCGGGGTTGGAGCACGCATCCCAATTTCCGCGCCGCCGCTGCCAGGCGGGGCGTTTCCTCTGCAGCTCGGCCCGTGCCGCGTACCTCGGCGGCGGTCGCTGCTCCGGCGCCGCAGGCGGCAAAGGCGTTCGCCCGAGACCTATGGAAGAACACCGCCCGAGGATCCCTTCGCACCCGGGTGCGCGAAGACCACCGGGACGCGCGACAAGGAGACCTGGCCGGCATCCGGGCAGCGGCCCAGTGGCGCAGGAGGGATGGGTAGGTGCGCAGTCTGCTGTGGCCCTTGGGACGCAGGCCGGCCGCCGAGCTGGTCCGCCTGGACGACGGCGCGATGCGCGACCTCGAACTGCATGCGGTGGTTGACTGGCTCTCTGAGGAGAGACCCGATCGTCGGCCGGCCGTGCTCGACGCGCTCGGGCACCTGCCGGCGGATGCCGAGACGGTGCGCTGGCGGGCGGGCGCGGTGGCCGATCTGTTGGAGTCGGCAAGCCTCTGCGACCGGCTGAGCGGCGCGGTGCGCGCGCTCCGGCTGATGGTCGCGCACCGGGCTCAGGTGTTTGGCAAAGAAGTGCCGCACGCGGCGCGCATTGGGGCGCGCGTCGTCGAGCTGACCGCATACGTGGACGCGGTCGAGCTGCTTCGGGCGGCTCTGCGCGGGCAGGGTGTGCGTTCGGAGGCGTTGGCAGCCCTGGCCAGCGACATCGAAGGCATTGCCGTTACAGCCGAGTTCGCCGCCCTGCGGCAGGAACTTCCGATCTGGCGGCATACGCTGGACGAGGTGCGCAGCGTCACGGTCACGATCAACGTCTCGGGGGCGATGGAGCCGGAGTCTGCCGTAATCGTTGGTTTTGGACCGCGGCAGGCGGAGGCGGCGGACGCGGCGCTCTCGCGTCTGCTGGGTGAGGCCGCGGGTGAACGCGGCCTTGTGCGTCTCTTTCGGCGGCAGCCGGTCGATTGGCGCGGCAAGGGCCAGACGGTGGCCGATGTGCAGGCGCTGCTGGAGGCGGTGGCGGCGCCGCTGGAGCGCGCGCTGGTCCGGTACCGGATGCTGAACGTTCAGGCGCTCGCGTCTTTGGAGGACGAACTGGTGCTGCTGTTGGGCGCGGCCCGGCTGGGCCGCCGCTGGCGCGCCCAGGGGCTGCCGTGCTGCATCGCGGAGGTGGAGGGGGATGTGGGCGCCGGTCCCGACCTACCGGGGGAAACCCACTTGGAGGGGGCGTTCCACCCCGTGCTGCTGGCCGCGTTGCCGCATCCGAGCGATTTGGTCTGCAACGACGTGACATTTGGCGGTGCCGCCGGTGAACGTGGCCGGGTGTGGGTCCTCACCGGACCCAACCGAGGCGGCAAGACATCCTACCTGCGCGCGGCGGGAGTGGCCCAGGTGCTGGGGCAGTGCGGGCTGCCCGAACCGGCCAGGCGGGCGCGGCTGTGCGTCGTGGATCACATCTTCACCCATTTTCCCGTGGCGGAGATGGGCCGTGCCGGGCAGGGGCGGTTGGATGAGGAAGCGGCGCGGATGGCGCGAATTTTCGAATCCTGCACGCCGCGCAGCCTGGTTCTCTTGAACGAGGTGCTCGCCGGGACGAGCGCGCCGGAGGGTATGGCGCTGGCGGCCGATGTCTTGAGCGGGTTTCGCGCGGTGGGATGCAGCGTCCTCTACGCGACGCACTTGCACGAGTTGTCCGCGCAATGCGCCGAGATCAACGCGTCGGTCGATGGGCCGGGGCGTGTGGCGAGCCTCACGGTGCAAGTCGCGATCGAGGTCCAGCAGGGTCGTCCGGTGCGGCGGCCCACGTACCGCGTGGTGGCGGGAGAGCCCAGCCGGGCGTCGTTTTTCGCATCCGAGATTGCGCGTCAGCACGGTATCGCTTTGGATCAACTCCTTGCCCAGCTTGCCAGGCGAGGCGTCCTCCCCTGTGAACGGGAGGGAAATGGGCGCGCGTGAGGCCGGCGGCAAGGGGGGCCGATGGGCGCCGGGGGTGGAGTTGCCGGCTACACCGCGCCATCCGCCGCTACCGGGAAAGGGCCGAGCCCCACCGCGCCGAGGGGGTCGGCAGGCCACGGGCCGTTGCCCGCGCCGGCCTCTTGCGGGACGGGCAAC
>DAHWHT010000118.1 GCA_027335515.1 Clostridia bacterium | reverse complement strand
CCCCAGCGATAGCGGACTCCTTGGAGGACGATCTTCTGCCAGGAAGCCGACGGCGGCGGGGTTGCGGAAGCGAGTGACGACTCGGGAGCCATGTCCGCAAGTTCATTGACGCGCCGCACAGACGGCCAACCGGAGGCGACGGACCGGATGGACTGGGCTCCGGCCGTGAACGGCATGCGGATGTATTCCGCCAATTCGACAAACGCGAGAAGGAAGCCCAGGGATACCGTGCCCCGGACCACGAGCACCCCCGCCACAGCCAGCACGCCGAGTTCCCCGACCCGTTCGAGCATCCGGTTCGCCCCACGCACCGCGTTACCGGTCAGGGCGCTGCGCCGTGCGGTCTGGTCGTGCGCGCGGAACGCCTCGGTTAGAAGTCGCTCCAGCGGGCCCTCGTATCCCTGGGCCTTGTATTCCCTCAAGTGCCTTATAGTAGCCAACAATAGGTTCATTTCGCGGTCGATCGCTTCGCGATGACGGCGATTGACAGCAACAAGGCTCCGTGTTGCCGCCGTGCTGACGATTAGAGGAGCGCTTCCGAAAACGGCCGCGATGAGGGCCAAGATCGCATCGGTGTGCAGCACATAGGCGATGGCCGCCGCCGAGCCGACCGCCATCGATGTCAGGCGTCCGAGATCGCCGCTGCAAATCTCTGCCACAATGCCTGCATCCTGGACAAGCCGGTTGACGATCTCCCCCGACCCCAGGAACTGAGCCGTCTCTGGACGCGTCCGAATCAACGCGCGGACCGTTGTGAGGCGGATGCTTCTCTCCACCGACTGACGGCTGACCGACTCCGCCTGCGCGCGGACGAAGTGCAGGACGACCGCGACGGCCGACAGACCGACCGCGGTCCAAAGGGCGAAGGCAAAGCGGCCTGGGGCATGGTCCAGCAGGGCGTTGACCAAGCGCTGCAAAATCGCCGCCAATGCCACCTCGGCGAGTGCAGCGAGAGACGCGGCCCCCAAGAGAGCGGCCAATGGCACCCAAGCGGAGCGCCACCAGCGGATGATCGGCCGCACGTCCATCCACCTTTCGCGCGCTTAGAACCGTTGTTTGCGAAGGAACGTCGCCGAACCTTAGGTCGTCGGCGCTGCGTCGGGACAGGATCCCGTGCTTCTTGCTCAAATCCCGCTTCAGGCCCGCCCCATCCGGCAGTTCGCGGCTCGCCGCGACGGACGTTTGCCTACCGAAGAACGCGCGCTCCAGGGCCTCGTCGTCAATCCCTCTGCCGGCAGCGGCCACTCCAGCCCCGCAGCCGCTAACCTCTGCCCCCGGAGCATGCGGCCCAGCGTCCGGCGAGCAGAAAGGCGCACGGTCCAGGCCGGAAGACCGAAGGGTCTCCCGCCGACCGAGGCCCCGAGTTGTGGCCCCAGCGCCAGGAGGTTCATACACCTACGATAGAATGAGCCCTTTCGTCACCAACTGGGCGATAGTGGCGATCACATCACCGGCCACGCGATCGGCGGGTACCCCGTAGCGCGTTGCCGTCTCCGTCTTCACTCCAGAGACTCGTCGGTGGGTATTAGGGTCAGCGCCGCGCATCCGGCATCGCTGTGTAGTCGTATGCGAGGATGCGCACTGTTGTACAGGGCGAGGGTGTGCCCGTCGTTACGGCGGGTGAGCCGCCAGCGGGCGTGCAGCCCAGGGGTATGCTGGAGCCGTCCGGCCGCTGTGGTCGCCGACACCTCTGGGATGGCGGCGGTCCGCGATTCCAGGCGCACGTCTCCCGTCACCGTTCGTACGTCGGCGACCAAGTCGGCGTTTCCAGCCCAGCGGAGCAGGGTGGGGCCGAAGCGGTTCTGGATCTGGGCGGTCCCACGGAGTCCCTCCAGGGTGAGGTCGGCGCGTGCGAAACGTACATCTATTTCGCCCGTCACGTCAGCGATGCGCGTGGTCGGCGTCGGGGAGCGTTGTACGCTGGTGTCGTCCCATACGCCACTCCCATAGGTGGACTGGCGGGCGAGCAAGGCGCCCTGCACCCCCTGAACGTCAGCGATGGTGCTTTCCATGGCGAGCAACGTTCCCGTATGAGCCGACGCCGTCAACCCTTCGGCACCCACCAAACAGATATCGGCTCGGAGTTCGCGAAGCGTGACGGGGCCCACAGGATCCGCCAGCGCGATCAGGGCGAGCGTGGCTCCCGCGGGCACCTCCAGACGGAGGGTTAGGCGTGCCGCGGCGCCGTGCCACCCCCCGGCATCCGCGAGGTTGGGGGCAAAGGCTTGGCATAGGGCGTCTCGTTCCGAGATGCCTGGTTCCTCCACCCAGCGTTCCGTGCCGACGGGCTCGACGAGCGAGAGCCGTATTCCAGGGCGGGAGAGCTGCGCCACGCAAGCGGCCGAGACGGGATCGCCCGTCGCACCGTCCTGCTCGACGCGCCGCGCGATCTCCGTCCACATGAGGTTTGTGGGCCGCCAGACAGCCCGCGGTCTTGCAGCGCTGCCGGGCAGGACCGTTTCCGCGAGCACCTCGCCGGCGGCCGGGCCCGAGCGCCAGGTGTCCGGTGTGCTTTCGTAAGAGATCTGGAGTGCGGCGAGCGGCACGTCTCCCAGCCCCCATGCGGTTCCGCGCACGCGCAGCATGTGATCGGGCGACGGGCGCGCTTCCAGTGCGGCGGGGATGCCGAGGTACAACGCCACCACGCGGCCCCGGGCATCGAACTCCTGTGCGAATCCCTGGTGACGCAGGGCGCGTAGCGCGGCCACAACGGGCCACGGTCGTTCGCGTGAGAGCGGCTGCGCTGGACGGCCTGCCGTCAGCTCTTTATGCAGCGACCGGCGTCCCGTCTGGAGCCTGCCGTGCACCGTGCTTTCCGGGATGCCCAGGCGGTGGGCGATCTCCAGTGGGCGCAGCCCTGCGAAGTAGAACAGGGCGAGGGCCGTGCGCTGCGGGGGGGGGAGTCGGGTCATGGCGTAACGGACGAGAAAGCGGTCGTCCAGGATGCTCTGGGCATCGTCCGCCGCCCCAGCGATCCGCTCCAGCGTCGATCCCTCGGTGGCGAGCGGGACACGGCATCGGTGCGCCTCGGCGAGGAGCGAGGCGACGATCGAGGCGAGCCAGGGCCGGAAACGATCCGGCTCGCGAAGTTGGGAAAGGCCGCGCCACGCTCGGAGGAACGCCTCCTGGGCCAGGTCCTCGGCGTCGGTGGCCGCGAACCGCGTCCGCAGTCGGCGCATGAGCGGGTGGTAATGTCGTTCGAACAGGTGCTCGAAGGCGTTCACGTCGCCGGCGAGGCAGGCCCGGACCAAGCGGTCGTCGCCGTCCGTGTCGTCGGGACAGGCCATCAAGCCCAAGTCGGTTCCCGCCCTTCCACTGAGGATATAGACGGTCGCGGAGCCCGGAAAGGAAAAGGCCTCCCGGGGAATTTTCGCCGCGGACCACTCGGGTGTCATTCGGAGTGGGTGGTCTCGTGTCCAGAGGGCGGGGAGGACGAGGGGGGGAGACAGCCGGCTGAGTCCGGGGCGTGCCCGCCCCGTCGGGGCGTCTTATCCTGACTTTCGCAAAGGGGCCGCGGGTCGCCTTGGTGCCGAGGGGCTGGCCCCTGACCACGCCCTCACCCGCTCGCGTCGCCGGCTCCTTCTGCGCGGCGGCGCCCGCCTGACACTGCGAGATTCAGATTTATCGGGGCCCCGTCAGAGCGACGGTGGCTGACGGCCTGGCTGTGGAGCGGGTGCCCAACCAGAGCGGCAGGGCGGCTGGTGTCCAGGGGTGGCCGGGAGCGGCTGGCCCCGGGCGCGCCGGGCAAGACCGCA
Organism: Clostridia bacterium; assembly: GCA_027335515.1. The sequence continues at coordinate 376 of DAHWHT010000118.1, read as the reverse complement.
GGCGGCCGGTCCCCCGTCGCGGGCCGGCGCACCCACGGCTCTCTCTGGTGGCCCGTCGCAGCCCCGCTCCCTCAGCCGTGACCCCCGGGGGGGGCCATGGCGCCCGGATCACGGCTCCAGCACGACCTTGGTCACCGCGTCACGCTCCCCCGCCGCCAGCAGCCGTTCGAACGCCGCCGGCCCGTCGTGCAGGGGGCGGACCTGCAGCCAGTGGGGATCGGGGTGGACGGCGCCCGCCGCCATCAGGTCCAGGGCCCGTGCGAAGTCCGCCGCGGCGTAGGAGAACGAGCCGACGATCTCCGTCTCCGCGCGCACCAGGTCATTGACCGCGAACGCGGATTCGTTCTCGTGCAAGCCGAGCATGACGGCCCGCCCC
>DAHWHT010000115.1 GCA_027335515.1 Clostridia bacterium | reverse complement strand
GCGGGTCGAGCGACCCGAATCCCTCCACCCGGCGCCGCTCGGCATCCTCTTGGTCCGCGCGGCGATGCCTCTCCTCCGCATGGAGGCGCTCCCGTTCCGCCGCCATGGCATTCCAACGCGCGGTGGCCTCGGGACGCTCGTTGACGCCACGCCAGTCGATGGTCAGCAGCGTGGTTCGCCGGCGAGGTCCGGCCAGGCGCACGCGGAAAAGCCCGTCTTCGTCGCAGCGCAGCGTGCCGGTGAAGGTGTGCCCGCCAATGAGCCCGCCACAGAATCCGGGCACGAAGCAGCGGACCTTGTCGCCCACCTGCAGGGCGTTGTGTTCCAGCACCCTGCGCTGCTCGGCCTTGATCCGTCCGATCTCTTCAGTTGTCACGGTATCAGGCCCCCAGATTGAGGCCGATGGCCACAGCTTTGGTCGGCGCCGACGGCGCCGTGTTGACGGGCGCCGCGGGCATCTTCAGGCCGTGCTTGGCGAGGAGGGACCGTGCCATCGCGAGATCCCGATCCCGTGCCTCCCCATGAAGGCGTGCGTACAGGTCGGCCTTGAATCGGTTGAACACCTGACACATGGCACGGTTGATATCCCCATACGCTGCGTCGTAGAAGTGTTCATCTATCCACATCGTCAAGCCGCTCTCAACTGCCCGACACCCGAAGTCGTGGTCGAATTGGTGAAGAAAGGTCACCGTCGACTCCGGCTGCTTGAAGAAGTGGGCGTAGAACTCCCGCCGCCCGTAATGGGCGATGAAATCACAGTGGAGATACAGGTGCCGGTACAAGGCTTCGGTGAAGTCCGCTTCTCTGAGGCCCAGCCGCAGGAAGCACCTGTAATTGGAGTCCGCGTCCTGCCAGCATTCGGCTTCCCGACAATCCAGACCGGACCGGGCATGGTCGAAGTCGCAGAAGAAGGCTGATCCATCTGCCCGTACCAGGGCCTGCGCCCGGTCGCCCAGGGTGATGCGCCGGTGCACCAACTCGGCCATGGTCTCCTGCAGCCCGGCCAAGTGCCGGTCATCCCAGGTGGCGGGCTCCTCGCCGGCCTCCCGGAGCAGGAACACCCGATCTCCGTCGATCACCAATTCCACCTGGTGGGGCACGCCGGGCAGGTCCTGCACCTGACGGAGCACGTCGTATTCCCGGTGGCCGCGCACCGATGGCGCTTCCTTTCTGCTCCAGGGCAGCTACTCTTTGACCACCCGCCCATCCGGCATCAGGTACACCGTCGAGGACCCTCCGAAACCGTGGCCCAAGACCCACAGCCGGCCGGAATCCACCAGGTCGCAGAGCGTCGTTGTCTGCACCTCCAATGAAAAGGAGGGGGGCAGGGAAGCCCCCCTCCGACCTCAGACGAAATGGGAGGCGTTAGCGGCGTCCTGCCTGCCTATCCTCACACCACTCAGCCCACTCCAGCGGGAACAGTTCGACTGTTTCGGGGTCTGCCTGCTCCACGACCGCACACGGCTCATTGCCCTCAGCCTGAATCCTGGCACACAAGTCATCGAAGTGACGCTTGACGACGCACGACTCGTCCTCCGTGCAGTCAATGCCGTTCCGCTTGCGCTCAACAATGCCCGCAACCACGGTGACAGGATGCATCCAACGATCTCTCCCTTTTCAGGCTAGTTTCAGACGTTGCAACGCGGCCGCCCCGAGCCTTCGGTGGTTGCCCACCGGCCTCTTTCCTTCTCAGACGGCATGCCCAGAGCGATCACGCACCGCCTGGTACCGGACCTACCGGGCAACCACCGGCGAACGCCGCGCAGCGACGATACTTCTCCGGGGTGTCGTGCCCGTCCCAAGGAAGTGAGTGTTGTGGCACGTGCCATGTGACTTGGCCCGTAGGCAACTCCACAAAGATGACAGGCCATTCCGGTTCGGCCGGATCGATGCGCACGCCAGCATGCATGCCGGCCTCGGTGGCGGCGGCGAGCAACTGGTACACGAGAGCGTTGCGGACCGGGTAGTCGCCCTCCGCGGCCTCGATGGCAACCAGAAGTTCTGCGACCCGGCTCAAAGCCCCGTTCCTTGTCTCTTCAGAGGGGTCCAGTGGCGGGGGCAATAGGCAGGAGATTCCCGAGTCCCACTGGCCCACGCGAACCTGATAGCGGACATCGAGCAGATCCGGGCTGAGCGTAGCCAGCCACTCGCCGAATCTCCGCTCCTGATCAAGGTCGCTGCCTGGAACGGGAGCAATGGACCACGCCTCCACCGCCGGCCCCCACGATGCGGCTGGCGCCGGCTTTCCTGGTCGGAAGGCATCCCGGAGAACACCCAAGACGCCGAGGTACCCGATTCCCCAGCGTGGCAGCAGGTGTGCTGGCTCCCAGCTGCACAGATAGTCGGCCATTCGCGCGGCCACCGCGGCATGAGCGCGGGCGCTGAGCATCCGATCCGTCTCCAATACAGACGGTTCCCAGATAAACGGCGACATGGTGCGCCAGTCGGTCACAAGGCCCAACTCCCACTCGGGCCTCGCGTACGCGCGTGCGAGCCCCATCCACGCGGCATTGCTCAGCCGCTGATGCCCGCGTTCGATCCCCGCGAGCGTCGAGCGTGCAAGCCCGGCTGCATGCGCGGCTTTCTCCTGCGACATGCCCCTGGCTACCCGTAACACTTGTAACCAACCGCCCACCCGCCGACGCTCTGACTCTTCCACGTCATCCCTCCAAGGAAAGGGAGGGGCGATGATGCCCCTCCGTCTCCCGGCCGCAACCGTGGCCCAAGACCCGCAGCCGGCCGGGATCCACTGAGCAGCCCGGCGTCGTTGTCTGCTACGCGTCAGCGACGACTGACCACGAACCGCTGCTGGTATTCGGCGATCGTGCGCCCGTGCGCGTACAGGTGCTGTGCACCCATGTGCAACGCGGATGGCACTACTTTCCCGTGGACACAGTACGATGCCGCTTCCCACCAGAAGATCGGCGCCTCGA
>DAHWHT010000105.1 GCA_027335515.1 Clostridia bacterium | reverse complement strand
TCCGTCGAGGCTACCCGCAACGTGCTATCCCCGGCCCACCGGATGGTCGGTTATGGTATTACGCAGGATAGTAATAGGTGGGTAATTGCACCTGATCCCCTACAAAAGGAAAATACTGGTGATTTGACCCGATCCAATCCGCAACGCTGGTCAGACCAGCCAGGAGGATGAGCAGCGCGCTGTCGGAAGCCACTCGCCCCGACGGAGCACACAACTCGCCCACACCTACCGCCTGGCCAAGCACGGCTGCCAGGTGCCGCTGCACCTCTCGCCACCGGGCGCTTCCGAGTTTCTCCTCCATACGCTCCAGTTCCAAAGGACTGGGAAACAGACCATGGTGCCCGCCCACGGCAAAGCCTATGGCGGCGGCGGCATCCAGTGCCAAGCCCTTCGACGGCAGAATCTCCTGGAGCAGATAGGTGGTCACAAAGCCGTGGGGAGAAAATTCCTGCCCCCTGGCCGGACGAAGGCCTTGCTCCATAAGCCGGGGTGCCCCCTCTTGCCACCGCAGGGCAAACCCGGGACAGGCCTTGCCAAGGTCGTGCAGGCCGGCAAAGTACGCGATCCACCGACCGGCATCCGCAAGCGTATCGACCCCGAGACCGGCTCGCACCTGCTCCTTGACGGCCGTTGGCAACACGTATCGCCACAGCCGAATGGAGACCATAGCGACATCGATCATGTGACAGATGAGCGGGTGCCAGTTCGGTTCTCCCTCGGCCAAGGTAACACCACGCGCGGTCTTGGCCCAAACAGCGGGGTGGCACATCGTCTGCCAATCCGTCGCGGCAATGACATCGCTGTCGTCCGATTGTGAACTCGGCGCCACGGCGACCGGCCGCCGAATAAGAAAGAGCCCTTCGCACTCCTCAACGTGGCGGCTCGGATCTCCGAAACTGCGAATCGTAAAGCCCTGCTCGTTGTTTGTGTTATGGATCATCGTCGCGCCACCCTCAGAGATCTCGCGGCAAGCCAGATCCCAGAGCAGGTCGCGCACGGTCGCCGAGAGCGTGCCGACAAAGACCCCAGCCTTGGGCTCCAGCATCCATTTGGATAACTGCCCGCGCAGGCCGGCAGGGGCAGATTCAACGAGCAGAACGACCACGCAGATCACATCTCCTCGAAGTTCCGCCCGCCCGCAACATTTCCGGAGGGGTCCCAAATGTCCCCCGGAGTCGCTTGGTCGCGGTCGAGGGCCACGGCCGTGGCGCTTTCCGGTGCTGCGCCTAAGAGGTGGTCAAGGTCCGTCAGAACACGTCCGAGCAAATCGCGCTCAACGAAAAGGTCCCGGCATCGGTGTCGCACCCTGGATTCAAGGTTGACTTGGCCCTGCGCGACTTCCATAAACGCAGCAGGAACGATCACCTCCATCTTGTAGAGGTCTCCAACGTCATACACGAACGAAAGCATTTTCCCGGTGTGAATAAAGCCCAATGACGGAGAATAGCCAGCCGCCACAATAGCAGCATGACATACGCCATAAAGAGTACTATTGGCCGCGGAAAGCGCCCGATTTACGGGATCCGATGCGTCCCACGCGGAGTGGTCGTAGCTCCGGCCTTTCCAATCCACCCCGAAACGCGTCGCCGCATCGGCGTACGCTGCCCGCACACGGGCGCCTTCCTTGCCCCGGATCTGCCGCAACGTCAACTCCGAGTCGAGAGGGTCGCGAAAGCGCATCTCATACATCCTACGGACAATTCGCAAACGCTGGGCAGGGTCCGCCCAAAGCCGAGCCTGCTGAAGGAACCGAACCGCGCTCCGGGTCTCGCCCATGCCCTGCGCATAGAAGCGCACTCCCTGCTCACCCGTCCACGCCACAAGGCACCCGCAATCGGCCACGGTTCTGATCGCCGCATGTGTCACCGTCGTCCCAGGTCCCAACATTAACAAGCTAAGAGACGCACAAGGTATGTGAACACGCCCACGGGAATCGTGGAGGCAAATACCCTTATCTTCTTGATCAATGTGAGCATGCTCAATGTAGAGGTAACTCCAGCTATCTCGGACCTTCGGCAAGATGTGAAGATCGTTGGTTCTGGTGTTCGTGCCAAATCACTTCCTATCCTCAAAACCAGCCATCGGCGATCTCCGTGTGCGCTCGGTCAGCGGTGTGGCACTGGCATGGAGGTCTCGTCAACTCTGGCGGCGACCCAGGGCAAGCCTATGAGGTCATCTGCGTTGTGACGCAACATCTGATCGCGGTCCTTCAGGTCTTTGTCCCGAAGCCATCGCCGATAGACGTGGGGGACATCTGCGCCACTACTTGCGTCCTCGCGAGCCACGCCGATAGCCTGGAGCACAGTGTGCAGACGACTATCCGCGGGAGCACCGTAAAGCGTCCCCCACCTCCGCACCACTGGCAACAAGTCTATGTGTGGCACAGCGGGCCAACGGACAGCCCGCCGCACGGCGCGGACGTGGAGAAAGGGAATGTCGAATCGAGTACCATTGTACGTGACCACCTCGGCAAACGTGGCAACGCGTTTCGCCGCCTCTGCAAGTACCGAACTTTCATCACCCTGCACTTCAGAAAACCATCGCTCGATCATTATGTCCATACCTACCGCGTACAAAAGGCCAACCATCACAATCTGCGAATACCAAGGATTCAACCCCGTTGTCTCGATGTCCAGAAACCCACGTTTAGAGGAGCGCATCCCATCGCGCTGAGGCAAGAGCATGCAGTCAACGGTAACGGCTGAATGGTACACCACTTGCGACCTCCGCCCGGGCGCTGCGCGCCGTCTGCCTGGTTTCCGCTTCCCACTGCTATGGACGCACGCTTCGACTTCGTATTGCCATACCCTTCCGTGCGCTCGCCGGGCCATGACGGCGCCCAGGGGGGCATCACTTCGGGGTGGCAGCCAGCGGGGGGTGGGCCCCACGTGGCGGTCCTGGAGCGGGTTGCAAGAGCACCACGGTTGAGCGGACCTCGACGAAGGCAGGCCCTCCGGGCCGAAGTCGCGCAGAGTCCGATTTGCGCAAGCGTGTGAGCAGCCAGCGCAAGAAATGGTCCTTGTGCTCACGGCGGGAAGTTGCGGCTCAGCCAAAGCAGCCCCTCCGTCTTCATCACAGGATTCGCCGAGGGATAGCCCCACAGCTTGTGGACTTTGAGAAAAGGGGCCTGGAAGGCGACGGTCGGAGATGAGCGGGTCAAGGGAGACGGGTGCGCGAGCGCCAGCGGTGGATTGGGGACGACGGGTCGCGCCTTGCGGCAGCGGGACCGGGCGACCATGGCCCTGGGCGAAGCCTTGGAGGGCCTGGCCGTCGGTCGAACCGTTTGCCCGCAGACCTTGGCGGACCCGTTGCAGCAGATCGCCAGCGCGGCCTTGGCTCCGGGGCGCGCCCAAGGGAGGCGTGGCGCAGCCGGTCCCGGGTGGCGCAGCCGGTCCCGGGTACCGCAGCAAGGCAGGCGTCCGGGACGTGGAGCAACCCGGTCGATCCCGGGGTGGCGCTCCGGCCCGTGCCGTCGCTGGACCTGGCCGGCCGGTCGTGGCCGCGTGCACAAGCCTGCACCCCGCACCGTCCAGAAAGTGGCCCCCGCTCGCCATAGATGCCGCCTGCACGCGGGCGGTCGTCCCGCCGACATCGGCCACGAACGCCCTCTACCGGCCATGAACCGCCAAGGCCCCGTGTCGCATCGTCCCGTCCGACTCGGGTCTGGCGTGCACCGGGCGGCCCGGTCACTTGAACGGGTACCTGTCTCCAGGTAGCACTGGCTGGCGAGACTTGGCTGCCGACGACGCTGGGGAGGCACCGCCGGCGGTAAAGCCGAGGGCGCGCGACACGTTACCGTCGACGTTCGAAGGCGAACGCCTCGGCCGAAGCGACGCCGCCCCCGGCCACCGCTAATCCGCTCAGGGTGCACGCACACGGCACAGCGAGGATCAGGTTGCGCCCCTCGAAGCGGACGCGTACGTTGTTCGCATGTCGCAGAAACGGTCGTTGGCCGTGGCCCACCCATCCTGGCAAACGGGGTCCAAGTGGCTCAGGGCTCGGAGAAAAGCTTGCCCACGTCCTGAGTGACGCCGGGAAAGAGCGCGCAGCCGGGTTCCTGGCCCGCTGCCAACGTACGGGGATCGCCGTAGACGCCGTCCTTGAGCTCGAAGACCCGGACCGTCTCCTCCTCCGGATCGACCAGCCAGTAGAAGCGAACGCCGTGGCGCTCGTAGATTTGCCGCTTGGTAATCACGTCGCGCCGCCGGCTGCCCTCGGAAATGACTGCCACCACGAAATCGGGCGCGCCCTGAACGTTGTCCTCTGTCACGATCCCCAGGCGGTCCTTCACGATAAAGAGAAGATCGGGCTCGACCACATCGTGGGCGGAAAACACCACGTCCATTGGAGCCGGTAGCGCCATCCCTGTCCCCGCCGCCTCCGCCGAACCCAACAAGAGGCTGAGTTTGTATACGAACCTCTGATGGTTCACTCTGGGCGACGGGCTCACGATTAAGTCCCCTTCCAGCACCTCATACCGCTTGCCGTCATCGGGTGTATGGCGAAGATCTTCGTAGGTGAAGTTGCCCCGTTCGGCCTTGCCCTTGCCCACCCCCATGGCGCATCGACCCCCGACACATGATACCCCGCCTGCCGCGGCGGCCGGCACCGCGTCACACCTACCGCCCGCCCTACAGGAGCGTCGCCAGGGCGATCACCCGCGCCACGCCCCACCCACTGCGCGTAGAGACCCGCCTCCGGGATCGAGGCAACCCGGCGGGGATGAACCCCCGGCAGCAAAGCGGCCACCGTAGCATCTGCGGGCTTGGATTGACCACGCTGGCCATCAGGTGCCTAAGGCCGGGCGCACCCGGGGGACACGGAGGCACCCCCTGCAGGGGCGGGAAAAGGCGGCCGTCCGGCCGCCTCCGCTGGATCCACACGTTGATGGATTGAAGGACGAATGAGCCTCAATCGGGCTTACGCGCAACCAGACTGAGCCCACGCCCGTTCCACGAGCGTTCCTGTGGCGGGTAGCGATCCCACAGAGACGCGATCCGTTCCAGAACCAATCGCTCCACCGCCTGCTGCCGTTCCGGCGGGGCGTCCCGCAGCAGGAGCGCCGGCATGCGCGTCTGCTTGATCATCCCCTGAGCCGCGTTCTGCGTGGGGAAGTCTGCCACCTCCGGCTCGATCACCTGTCTCTCCAACACCACCCCGGCGACGGCCAGTCCGTGTCGAATCCGTTCTTCGGATACGGCGAAGTGCCGCTCCGTGATGCCGCATCGGGCACCTTCCTCCCAAACTGGCGCGAACGCGGCCTCCCAGAACGGCGACCACTCGAAGGGCAATGCCGCATTCAGGGCCAAGCGTCCCCCCGGCCGCACCACGCGAGCCATTTCGCACAATGCGCGCACCGGCTCGGTGAAGTGCAGAAACACCGCCCCCAACACGAGGTCTGCGGTTCCGGAGGCGACCGGCAACGCCTCCGCCGGCGCCCGCAAAAAGCGCACCCAGTCCAACCCGACCGCCTCGGCCCGCGCCCGTGCCACCTGCAACTGAGTGTCGGAGGGATCTGTGACCAGCAACTGCCCCTGGGATCCAATCCGCGCCGCCAATGCGCCGTCGAGGGTGATGCGTCCAGACCCAGCGCCCACCTCGACCACAGCCGAGCCCGGTTGCGGATCCGCGAAGTCCACGAACTCGCGCGCCTGCTCCACCGCACGCGCATAGGCAGCGCGGAAGTGCCCGTCAAACGCCTGATCGAAGCGATCCGCAAATCGTCCGGGCTGGTCAGCGCCGTCTTGAATCAATCGCTGTGCCTCCTTGGTCAGAACGAGTCGACTACCGTTGGCCGCCCGCAGCAAGACTCCTTTGTGCTCATACAACACGTCGTCCGCACGGCCGATGGCCGACTCCAACCCCCCGGCTTCAAAGCGGGCAACTCCGTAACTCAGCTCCGGAGGTAGCGGCAGGACTTGGCTGCCGCGCGCGCGAGCGGTTTGCTGGACGCCCTGCGCCCAGGAATCCGCTGCGGCCGCATCCGGCTCGGGCAGCAGGACCAGAAACTCGTCGCCACCGTATCGTATGGCCA
>DAHWHT010000117.1 GCA_027335515.1 Clostridia bacterium | reverse complement strand
GCCGACGATGAACTTCACGCGGGGGTTTGTCTCCTGGGACTTCATTCGCGGCCAGGAGGGGGATACGCGCGTCCTGGCCGCCGATTCGCTGCGTGACCCGTCCGCCTTTGCCGGCCGCAGGCTTGGCCCGGCGTCCTACCTCTATCAAACGCGCGACCGCAGCCGCGACGAGGACTACTTCGCGGCGCGGGTGCTGGATTCCGCCGCAGAGTGGGTGGAAGGAAACCAGGGGAACAGCCCCTACTTCCTGTGGGTGGACTCCTTCACGCCGCATGAGTTCTGGGACCCGCCCACGCGGTTTGCCGACGCCTACCACCCCGGGGAAGGCCGACGCGACCACATCGTGCCGCAGATGCTCAACCGCGGCGCGAACCGTCCGGAGCCGGACCCCGCCGATATTGCGCGGACCAAGGCCCTGTATCAGGGGTATGTCACCTTCGCCGATGAGCGGTTCGGCCGCTTTTTCGACCAGATCGAGAAGGCGGGCGCCCTGCGCGACAGCGTCGTCGTGGTGCTGTCCGACCACGGCACCGAGCTCTGGGACAAGGGCCAGTTCGGCAAGTCCGGTGCCCGCCCGTATCCGTACAACACGCACATCAACTGGATGGTCCGCCACCCCGAACGCCGCGGCCGCCTGGACGTGGGGGGCTTCGTGCAAAACCACGACCTCGTGCCGACCCTGCTCGGCCTGCTGGACGTCTCCCACCGGCCGCTGGATGGGAGGGACGTCTGGCCGATCGGGCGCACGCCGCAGCCGGCGCGCGACCACATCGTCATCGGCTGGGAGGCCTGGGCCTCGGTACGGGACCGCCGCCACAACTTGATCGTACACACCCAGGACCCGACGGTGGAAAAGCGTCTCTACGACCTGGAGGCGGATCCGGCCGAGGAGCGCAACATCGCGGCCGACCAGCCGCAGATCGTGGCGGCCAAGCTTGGTCAACTCGAGGCTCTGCTCGGGGAGCCGCTGCCGGCCCACTACAACCACCGGCCGGGCCGAGGGTTTGCCGCCACACCGGGCGGCCTGCGCGAGATCCGGCGCCAGCGTGCCGCGGCCGGTGAGCGCTGGGAGGGCAGCAACCTGGTTTGAAGGGGGCGTGGCGTTGAACGTCGTCCTGGTCCTGATCGACACCCTGCGGCGCGATCACCTCACCCCGTACGTCGGTGCGGCCGCGCCGCTGCCCACCCCGACCTTTGACCGTTTGGCGCGGTTGGGGGTGACCTTCGACCGCTACTTCCTCGGGTCTTACCCGTGCATGCCGGCGCGGCGCGACCTGTGGACGGGGCGCTACGAGTTTCCCTGGCGCGGCTGGGGGCAGCTGCAGGCCGGCGACCGCGACCTGCCGTCGGTGCTGTCGGCGGCCGGGGTGCAGACCGCGCTGATCACCGACCACTACCACCTGTTCCAGCCCGGCTCGGGCAACTACTACTTCGGATTCGACGGCTGGGAGTTCCTGCGCGGCCAGGAGGACGACCGCTGGGCGGTTCGGGGGGTGGAGGTCCCCTGGCCGCAGGAGCGGGAGCGCAAGCTGCACCGACGCTGGGAGCGGTATTGGCGCAACACGGTCCGCTGGCGTCAGGGCCTGGAATGGCGGCGCGAGGAGGACACCTTCGCGGCGCAGACCCTGGGCGCGGCCGCCCACTGGCTGGACGAGAACGCATCCGGTCCGGCGCCGCGGCCGTTTTTCCTCCTGGTCGACTGCTTCGATCCGCACGAGCCGTTCGATCCGCCCCCGGCGTGGCGGCAGCGCGCCGGGGCGCCCGCGCCGGACGACCCGACGGCGGTGGCATGGCCGATCTACGGCCGCGCCGACCGCTATACCCCGGCCGAACTCGCTTCCATCCGCCGGCTCTATGCCGGTGAGGTGGGGTTGGTCGATGCCTGGCTCGGCCGCGTGGTGGATACCCTGGAGCGGCTGGGGCGCATGGAGGACACCGTGCTGCTCGTGACGACGGACCACGGCCACCTCTTCGGGGAACACGGCATGATCGGCAAGCCGTCCTCCTCGCACGGCGACAGCAACCTCTACCGCGATCTGGCGCATGTGCCCCTGCTGGCCTACCACCCCGAGGCCCGCGGTTCCGGCGCGCACCTGGACGCGCTGACGCAGACGGTCGACCTCTATCCGACGGTGCTGGAGGCCATGGGCGTGCCGCTGCCGCAGGGCTGGCAGTGCCACGGCAAGAGCCTGCTGCCGCTGCTGCGCGGCGCGCCGGGCGATCCCCGCCCCTTCGCCTGCTACGCCAAGTTCGGCGAGGCGATCCAGGTCACCGACGGCGAACTCGTGTTGCACCGCTGGCCGCCGGCCGAATCCAACACCCCGCTGTATTGGTATGGCGCCGAACCGCCTCAGTTCATGCGGCCGCGCGGGCTGGGTGCGCCGGAGCCCTGGCCGGCGCCGACGCTGGCGCGCTACCCGGTGGACTGGGTGCGCGGTCCCTGCGGCAGCGTGCTGCTGGACGCATCGGAGTCGCGCGATCTGAGCGGCGAGCGACCCGGGGATCTGCGGCGGCTGGAAGACGGCCTGCGCCGCTGGCTGCTTGAGGTCGGCGCCCCTCCCGAACAGGCCCAGCGCCTCGGCCTCTGAGCGCATTGAAGGGGAGGAATCGCGTCCGCGGCGGCGGCCGGCTCACCAACGAGCCTGGTTCGTCGCCGCCCCTTTGCGCAGGCGGCGGCCGAGAACCGCCACACAGGCCGCCGTCCAGCCCGCCATGGGAAGGATGCCATAGCGGGCGTTGGGCAGTTCGAGGCTGCCTTCGACGACGTTGTATTTCTCCCACAGCCGGCCGGTGCGCCCGTGGATGGCCAGCACCAGCTGCAGGAACGAGGCCGCGATCCGTTCGGCGTCCGCGTGGTAGCCGTAGCGGTCGAGCCCTTCGCAGGCGATCCACTGCGATGGGGGCCAACCGGCCGGATACATCCACTGCAGGGAACCTGCGGCGAGCAGGCCGGGGCGGTGCGGATCGGGGTAGGTGCGGTCGGTCGCGGTGATCCCCCACGGTGCGCGCAGGGCCCGCAGCGACCGTACGGACTCGGCGGCCTGTTCCGCCGTGGCGACCCCGGCCCACAGGGCCCAGAAGGCACTGTCGGATACGTACGGGAGTTGGCGGCCCGCCACGGCGTCGTACTCGCAAAACACGCCCCGGGCGCCGTCCCACTGGAGGTCGCGGATGCGCTTGGCCCGCGCCCCGGCCTCCCGGCGCATCGCCTCCGCTCCGGCGGCGTCCCCCAGCGTCTGCGCCATGTCCGCCAGTGCCGCGGCGTACGAGACGAGGGCGCAGTTGGTGATCAGCGGCACGCAGCGCCGGATGTCTCCCCCGTAGATGGGTGTCCAGTCCAGGGCTTCCGCCTCGGCGGACAACTCCGGTGGCAGGTGGGGGTCCGCCGGGTCGATGTTCGTGCTCAGGCCGATCGCCGTCTGGTGCGGCGGGGACAGCCAGTATTCGGAGAACTCGCGGCGCAGTCGGGGATACGCCGCCGCCAGCAGTTCGCGGTCGCCCGTGGCCTGGAAGTACCTGCAGATGCTGTCCGGAAAGATCGGGATCTGCGACCGCGTCGACAGCGGTGCCCGGTTGCCGTTGGGCATGTATCCGAAGCGGTCGATCATGAAGAGGTAGTTGAGGATGTGGTCCCGCACCGGCTCTGGGAGGTTATGCGCGAGCAGGCCGCGGTTGATGAAGTATGTGTCCCAGTTATACATCTCGCGGAAGAGATCGTTTTTGGTCGCGGCGGGAGCGGCGGGTGGTGAACCGTTCGGGGTGATGTAGGGGCGGGGCAAGAACAAGAGGTTGCCCTTCGGATCCTTGCGGATCTGCGGCTCCAACGCCTCGGTGCGCCCCTGCATCCAGCCGGCGCGGATCTGGGTATCCAGGGCCGCCCACGCTTCCCAGTCCAAGGCCGCGGGTTGCTGGACTTCCTTTTGGTCGGGGCGGGCTCCGGCTCGCGGTTCCACGCGCCAATCCTCCCCGCTCCGGCGCCTAGCACCCCGGCCGCCTGCTTCCTGTAGGGCGTCGGTGATGCTCGGGTGCATCCATTCCACCGCGGGCTGCACGGGCCTGGGCGCCGGGCGCCCCGCGGGGTTGGTCTTGGCGGGGTGGTGAACCCGGCCGGCCCACCACCCCGCCACGGGCGGGAGCTTCAGGCCCCGCCCATGGGCTTGGACGCCGTGTCGGGAGCCCAGGACGCCAGAGACGCTTCCATCGCGGCCTGCAGGCGCGCCGCGGCGTCGGGCCGCTCGCTCGCGATGTTCTTGGCCTCGCCCGGGTCGCGCTGCAGGTCATACAGCTCCGGTGTGCCGAGTTCGCCGTCGGGATAGAAGGTGTATTGCCCATCGGTGACGCGCAGCAGCGCGCGGGGGCCGTGGGTGCCGCTGATGGCCACCTCGCGGTGGCGGTCGGTTTCACCGCGCAGCAACGGCAGCAGCGAGCGGCCGTGGATTCCTTCGGGGGGGCTCTGCCCGGCGATCTCCAGCAGCGTCGGCAGCAGGTCGGGCGGCTGGACGATGGCGGGCACCCGCCGCGGCGCGACCCCGGGCAGGCGCAGGAACATGGGGATGTGCGCGACCTCCTGGTACAGCGGCCAGCGGCGCTTGTCCTCGGCGGCGATGTTGCTCTTGCCCGTGCGGTTGTGCTCACCCAGGAACATGCCGTGGTCGGAGAGGAATACAACCGCGGTCCGGTCGGCGAGGCCGACGTCCTCGAGCTTTTGGAGGAGGCGGCCGAACCAGCGCGAGATCATGCTGACCTCGCCGGCGTAATGGGCGCGAAGGTTGGCCAGCTCCTGCGGGGTGTAGGCGTCGGCGGGTCCGTAGTTGGGGTGCAGCATGGGGGCGCCGCGGTAGTCGGGGTCGTAGCGCTCCCCCCAGTAGTCGGGCGGATCCCAGGGCTCGTGCACATCGAAACAGTCGACCCACAGCAGGAACTGCTCGGCGCGGTAGTTCTCTTCCAGCCAGCGGCTCGCCGTACGCAGGGTGCGGGCGGCGAAGCGGTCTTCCTCCCAGGCCCAGTCGATGTTGGTCGTGCGGTGGATATCGGCAAGGGTATGGCCACGGCGCAGCGGTTGGCGCCGTGTCTTGGCGGGCGGCATGGCTTCGTGCAGGCGGTTGAAGCGCGTGAGGTAGGTGTCTCCCTCTTGCCCGCGCAGCCAGCACTGGCCTTCGAAGCCGCGGTCGAAGTGGGCGGTGCCCCGCATCATGTGGGGGTTGTCCATGATCAGTTGGGTCAGATAGCCGGCGTGTGCCAGGCGTTGGGCCAGAACCGGTACGTTCGGGTCCAGCGGCCGCCAGCCGTGGGACGGGAAGCCGTAGCGGCCGGTGAACCAATCGGTGCGCATCGGGATGGTGGGAAAACTGGAGACGTGGTTTTGGTCGAAGGCGACCGCCTCGGCGGCGAAGCGGTCGAGGTCCGGGGTCCGGATCCACGGGTTGCCGTTGAAGCCACAATAATCGTAGCGGAAGGTGTCCGAAACGACCACGACCAGGTTCACGGTGCGATTCTCCCTTCAGGGACTCCCCGTAAGCGACTTCGGGCGCCGCGGGGCGCGTCCCTCCCGGGCGGATCCTTTCCTGCGTCCAGGCACGGTGTGCCGCAACGCCTGCCGGGCCGCCGCCATATCCGAGTGTTCCGCTCAGCTTTTGACACCCCTCCGAGGCTGCGCCTATAATGGCGGCGGCCTGCGGGTCGCGGTGGCGGAAACGGGGGCGTGGGGCGTGGCGGACGGCGTCGCTCTGGAGATCGAGCGCCTGGAGGCGGAAGTTGAAGGTCAACAGATCCTGCGGGGACTGACCCTGCGGATTGGCCCCGGTGAAGTGCATGCGCTCATGGGTCCCAACGGTTCGGGCAAGAGCACGCTGGCCAATACGTTGGCGGGGCATCCGCGCTACGCGGTGACCGGCGGCGCGGTGCGCCTGGGCGGTCAGAACCTGCTGGAGATGGGCGCCGACGAACGGGCCAGGGCGGGGCTGTTTCTCGCCTTTCAGTATCCCACCGAGGTTCCAGGCGTGACGGTGGCCAACTTCATCCACTCCGCGCTCAAGGCCCGCGGACGGGAATTGCCCTTTGTGCAGTTCCGCAAGAAGCTCTTGGAGAAGATCGCGCTGCTGGAGTGGGACGAGGGTGTCGCGCGCCGTTACGTCAACGAGGGGTTTTCGGGCGGGGAGCGCAAGCGCAACGAGATCCTGCAGATGGCGATGCTGGAGCCGGCCATCGCCATCCTGGACGAGACCGACTCCGGGTTGGATGTCGACAGCATCAAAATTGTCAGCAACGGCGTCAACTCGCTGCGCGGGCCGGGGCTCGGCGTGCTGGTCATCACGCACTATGAGCGTATCCTGCGCTACATTCAGCCCGATTTTGTCCATGTGATGGTGGCCGGGCGCATCGTGCGCTCCGGCGGCCGGGAGCTGGTGGACCGTATCGAGCGGGAGGGCTACGACTGGGTTCGCGATGCCGTCGCAGCCGTGCCGGGCGGGGGGCAGTAGGCCGTGGTCAGCACGATGCCCGAACTGGAGTCGTACATCTCCCGCCTGGACGACCCGGATTGGCTCGCGGCCTCCCGGCGCGCGGCGGCCGCGGTGGAGGCCGCCTCTGTCGCGCCGCGCTGGGATCGTACCGATGCATCCCGGCTGGAGCCGGCCGCGTTCGCGCTGGCGGGTGGCGGCAGCGTTCGACTGCGGGTGCCGGCAGCGGCGCGCGCCCAAGGGGTGGTTGCGGCGGAGCTCGGCGAGCTCGCCCGCAGCGATCCGCAGCGGGTGCGGGCGCACCTGGGCCGGTTGGTGCCCGCCGGCGCCGGTCGCCTGGAGGCGCGCAACCTCGCAGCCCACCGCGGTTGTCTGATTCACGTGCCGGCCGGGGTCGTCGTCGCGGAACCGATTGAGGTGGCGTATCAGCTGGACGGCGGCCAGTTCCACCCCCGCACGGTGGTCGTCCTGGAGCGCGGCGCCGAGGCGACCGTCCTGCAGCGCTGCGCGGGAGGGCCGGCCGCGGACGGCGCGCCCGCGCTGGTCACTGCGGTGGTCGAGGCGGACGTTCGGGACGGGGCCCGTCTGCGCCACATCGAACTGCAGCAGTGGGGTGAAGGGGTCGCGGTGTATGCGACCCGTCAGGCGGTGCTGGGGCGCGACGCGAACGTCCAGTGGCTGCTGGGGGAGATGGGTGGCGGCATCGTCCGGGCGGGCACCACCAGTGTGCTGGAGGGCGCCGGGTCCGAGGCCCTGGCGCTGCTGGTGTTTTTCGCGGCCGGCCGCCAGCATCTGGACCTGACGGCGACGCTGCGCCACCACGGGGAGCACACCAACGGGCTGCTCTTGGCCAAGGGCGTCCTGGCCGGCACGGCCCGCACCGTCTATCGGGGTATCTCCGACATCCGCCACGGTGCCAAGGGCAGCGATTCGCAGCAGAAGGAGAACACGCTGCACCTCGGCCACGGGGTGCGCAGCGACGCCATCCCGGCGCTGTACATCGACGAAAACGACCTGCAGGCCGGCCACGCGGCCACCACCGGCAAGGTGGATCCCGAGCAACTCTTCTATATGCAGTCGCGCGGATTGCCACGGCGCGAGGCGGAACGTTTGGTGGTGCACGGCTTTTTCGCGCCCCTGCTGGAGCGCGTTCCCCTGGAGTCGGTGCGCCAGGAGTTGACGGCGCTGATCGACGACAAGATCGATCGCGGCCTGGCGGCCGGCTGAGGCTCCTTGGCCGGCTCCGTCGCGGCTGGGTGCGCCGCCCGGGGGCCCGCTTGGGGGTGGCCGGCTGGGGATTTGGAAGGAGCGATCCAGGTTGATCGGCGGCACAACGCGCGATACGGCGCTGGACGTCGCGGCCCTGCGGGCACGGTTCCCGATCCTGGAGCGCCGGGTCCACGGCCGGCCGCTGGTGTATCTGGACAACGCGGCGACCACCCAAAAGCCACTTGAGGTGATCGAGGCCGAGCAGGGCGTCTATCTGCGCTACAACGCCAACGTCCACCGTGCGATTCACGCCCTGGGGGAGGAGGCTACCGCCGCCTACGAGGCCGCGCGGACCCAGCTGGCGGCGTTCCTGGGCGCGCCGGACCCGCGCGGCGTGGTCTTTTTGCGCAACGCCACCGAGGCACTCAACCTGGTCGCCTGGGCGTGGGGGCGGCGTCGGCTGCGGCCCGGTGACGAGATTGTTCTGACACCCATGGAGCACCACAGCAACCTCGTGCCCTGGCAGATGGTGGCGCGGGAGACCGGCGCCCGGTTGCGCTTTGTCGCCCTGGATGAACGGGGGCGTCTGGAGCCCGAGGCCCTGGATGCGGTCCTGGGGCCGCGGACCCGGGTGGTGGCCTTCACCCACTGCTCCAATGTGTTGGGCACCATCACCCCGGCGGCGGAACTCTGCCGCCGCGCGCGCGCGGCAGGCGCGCTGACCGTGGTGGATGCCGCGCAGAGCGTGCCCCACCTTCCCGTGGACGTGGAGGCGCTTGGCTGCGACTTCCTGGCGTTTTCCGGCCACAAGATGTATGCCCCGATGGGCATCGGTGTGCTCTACGGTCGTCCGTCCCGCCTGGAGGAGATGGAGCCCTTCCTGGGCGGCGGCGAGATGATCCTGCGCGTCGAGCTGGAGGAGTCGACATGGAACGCCGTTCCCTATAAGTTCGAAGCCGGCACGCCCAACGTCCCGGGCGCGGTGGGCCTCGCCGCCGCGGTCGGCTTTTTGCGCGGCGTGGGGATGGAGGCGGTGGCCGCGCATGAGGCGTCGCTGACCGCCTATGCCCTGGAACGCATCGGCGGTATGGCCGGGGTGACGGTGTATGGGCCGCCCGCCCCGCGCGGGGCGCTGGTGACCTTCAACGTGGAGGGCGTTCATCCCCACGACCTGGCGCAGGTTCTGGACCAGGAGGGCGTCGCCATTCGGGCCGGCCACCACTGCGCCCAGCCGCTGATGCGCCATCTGGGCGTGGTGGCCACCGCGCGCGCCAGCTTCGCCCTGTACAACACGACCGCCGATGTCGACGCCCTGTGCGGCGCCATTGAGCGGGCGAGGGAGTTTTTCCATGCCTGATGCCCGCACCGCCGGCGACGACCAGCTTGAGGAACTGTATCGCGAGGTGATCCTCGACCACTATCGGCGCCCGCGCAACCGCGGCAGCGTGACCGGCGACGGTGCCGCGACGGCAGAGTTGCAAAACCCGACCTGCGGTGACGAGATTCGCGTCAGCGCGCGGCTCGAAGGCGGCCGCATCGCCGACCTGCGCTTTGAGGGCCGCGGCTGTTCCATCAGCATGGCGTCGGCCTCGTTGATGACCGAGGCGTTGCGCGGCCGCACCGCGCAGGATGCGGTGGCCCTGAGCGCCCGCTTCAAGGCGATGCTGATGGGCCAGACCATCCCGGAGGCGGAACTGGAGGGCATGGGGGACCTTGCGGCCCTTTCCGGGGTCGCGCGGTTTCCGGTGCGGGTCAAGTGCGCCACGTTGGCCTGGAACGCGGCGCTCCACGCTTTGAGCGGCGACGCGGCCGGGGAGGCCGACGCTTGACGGCCGGCAGGATGGGACGGGAGAACGGGATGCGGGCCCATACGCCGGAGGGCGACGCGGCGTTGGCCCTGTGCGTGGAGCGGCTGGCGGCGCGCGGTGTGGGGATGCGGGCCCTGGCCACCTTGGTGTGCCGGCTGCAGTTGCCCTATATCCCGGAACTGACGCTTTCCGAGTGCATGGACAGTCTTGAGGCGGTGTTGGCCAAGCGCGAGGTCTGCAACGCCCTCCTGACCGGCATCGCCCTGGATGAGCTTGCGGAGCGCGGCGCGTTGCCGGCGCCGCTGCAGGGGGCGGTCGCCCACGATGACCCGCTGTATGGGATCGATGAGGTGCTGGCGTTGGCCGTGGTCAACATTTACGGTAGCATCGGGTTCACGAACTTCGGCTATCTGGACAAGGTCAAGCCGGGCGTGGTGGGGGTTGTCGATCGGGCCGGGCATGCCGATGGCCGCTGCAATACGTTCTTGGATGACCTGATCGCGGCGATCGCCGCGGCCGCCGCGGCGCGGATCGCCCACCGCCAGCACGGTTCCACACCGGTGGACGGGCGGGAAGGCTGACGCTTCGGGGAGGGCTCCACATGGCACTGCACGAGATGGATGCGGCCGACCGCCGCCTGCTCAATCGGATTCAGGAGGATTTTCCCCTGGAAGCCGTGCCCTACCGCGCGCTGGGCGCGGCGGTCGACCTGGGCGAGGATGAGGTGCTGGCCCGCATCGCCCGATTGCGCGAGGCGCGGGTCATCCGGCAGATCAGCGCGATCTTCGACACCCGCGCCCTGGGCTACCAATCGACGCTGGTCGCGATGCGGTTTGCGCCCGAGCGGCTGGAGGCGGCCGCGCAGCAGATCTCCGACCATCCCGGGGTCAGCCACAACTACGCCCGCCAGCACGAATACAACCTGTGGTTTACGCTCGCGGTGCCGCCGGGTCAGGAGGTGGCCGCCGCCGCCCAGGCGCTGGGTGCGCGCACGGGCGCCCTGCAGACGCGGGTGCTGCCGACGCTGCGGCTCTTCAAGATCGGGGTGCGTCTGGATGTCGCCGGCGAGCGGTCGCCGGAGGCGCAGGAGGGACAGCGGATCTACGGGGCGGCGGATGTGACCCGCGGCCAGCGCGCCCCGCTGGATCCGCGCGACATCGCCTTCATCCGCGTGTTGCAGCGCGACCTGCCGCACGTCTCGCGGCCGTTCGACGGGTATGCGGCCGAGTTGGGCGTGGGCCTGGACGGCGTCTTCCAGTGGTGTGCCGCCATGACCGCCAGCGGCAAGATGCGCCGCTTTTCGGCCGTGCTGCGCCACCAGAACGCGGGTTTTGTCAGCAACGCCATGGGGGTCTGGCAGGTGCCCGTCGAGCGCGTTGAGGAGGTCGGCGCCCAGATGGCCGCCTTTGCCGCGGTCAGCCATTGCTATCTGCGCCCGGTCTATCCGGATTTTCCCTACAACGTCTACACGATGGTCCACGGGCGCACGCGGGAGGAGTGCGTGCGCACCCTCGACGCCATCGCCGCCCGGACCGGTATCACGCAGCGGCAGGCACTGTGGAGCAGCCGGGAGTTCAAAAAGGAGCGGGTCCGCTACTTTGAAGAGGCCCCGGGTCCCGACGGCGCCGTCTCCCGCGCAGCGCAGCGGCCGTCGGCGGGCACGATCGCCGGCTAGCCAGGATCGCTACCGCCGACCCGGCGCTGATTTTCTGGAGGTTGGAGCACCTCGGCAGGAATCCCGGTGGGCGGCGGCGTAAGGCGTTGCCACGAATGATCCGTCGGGCTGCGGCCTGCGGCGCGCGGCGGGCCGGTCGCCGGGCACCGAGCTGGCGCACACGGAAGGGGACAGAGCCATGGCCCAGGTCAAGATCAAGGATCTGGTCAAGAAATACCCCGGGGATGTCGTGGCCGTGAAGGAGATCAACCTGGATATTGAGGACAAAGAGTTCCTCGTCCTGGTCGGCCCTTCCGGTTGTGGCAAGACGACCACGCTGCGCATGGTGGCGGGTCTTGAGGAGATCACCTCGGGCGAGATCTGGATCGGGGATCGTCTCGTCAACGAGGTGGAACCAAAGGACCGCGACATCGCGATGGTGTTTCAGAACTACGCCCTCTATCCCCACATGAACGTCTATGAGAACCTCGCCTTCGGTCTGCGGCTGCGCCGTTTTCCTAGGGCCGAGATCGACCGGCGCGTCAAGGAGGCCGGCGAGATCCTCTCGATCGGCGGTCTGCTCAAGCGCAAGACCAAGGAGTTGTCCGGTGGTCAGAAGCAGCGCGTCGCCCTCGGGCGCGCCATCGTGCGCAACCCCGCGGTGTTCCTGATGGACGAGCCGCTGTCCAACCTGGACGCCAAGCTGCGCGTCCAGATGCGCACCGAGATCAGCAAGCTGCATCAGCGGGTTGCCACGACGTTCATCTACGTCACGCACGACCAGGTCGAGGCCATGACCATGGGCCACCGCATCGTCGTCATGAACAACGGGGTGATCATGCAGGCGGCGTCGCCGCAGGAGTTGTATGACCATCCGCGCAACAAGTTCGTCGCCGGGTTCATCGGGTCACCGCCGATGAACTTCATGCAGGGGCAGCTGGAGGATTCCGGCAACGGCTTCTACTTCATCGGCACCGGTTTTCGGTTTCGCATGCCGGAGTCGTTCAACAACGAGTGTCGGAACGCCGTCGGCCGCGAGCTCTTTTTGGGCATGCGCCCGGAGGACATCCACGTCGGCAGCGAGTATGAGCAGCAGTTTCCCGATATGCAGTATCAGACACAGGTCGAGTTGGTCGAACCGCTCGGCGCGGAGCAACACGTGCTCCTGGCGACGGATGTCGACCCGATCGTTGCCCGAGTGCCACCGGACCTGCGCGTGCGCCCCGGTGACAACATCACCGTGACGCTGGCTCCGAACAAGCTGCACATCTTCGACGGCGAGACCGAGGAGGCCTATTTCTAGGCTTTCCGATGGGGGCGGCCGGCGGAACGGGGGACGGTGCGGGGTTTGCCCGCCGTCCCCTGTTTTTGTCTGCTGGGTTGGCACGGGGAACCATCCGGGCGGCGGCGGCGTCACACGGCGGGGGGGGGCGGCGGTGGCACTCATTGAGTTGAAGGGGATCGCCAAACGCTACGGGAGTGGCCGCGCCGCCGTGGTGGCGGTGCGCGACGTGGAACTTGAGGTTGAGTCGGGCGAGTTCGTGTCGGTGATGGGGCCGTCGGGTTCGGGAAAGTCCACCCTGATGAACCTCCTTGGCCTCCTGGACCGGCCAAGCGAGGGCACCTACCGCCTGGCCGGCCGTTCGATGGAACGGCTGGGCGGCCGGGGATTGGCCAGGGAGCGCAACGGGCGCATCGGTTTCGTTTTTCAAAGCTTTTTCCTCCTGCCCCGGCTCACCCTCGCCGCCAACGTCGCGATGCCGCTGGTGTATCGCGGCATCGGCGGCATGGCGCGGCGGCGGCGTGCCCTCGCGGTTCTCAGGGCCGTCGGTATCGAGGATCTGGCCGACCGGCGACCGACGGAGGTGTCGGGAGGCCAGCAGCAGCGCGCAGCCATCGCGCGTGCCCTGATCGCCGAGCCCGCCCTCATCCTGGCCGATGAGCCGACGGGCGCGCTGGATTCCCGCACGGGTGAAGGCATCATGGCGCTCTTTCAGCAGCTCAACGCCGAGGGGCAGACGATCATCCAGGTGACCCACGAACCGGATATCGCGCGCCACGGCTCGCGGTTGATCCGCCTGCGGGATGGGCGCATCTCCTCTCAGGAGACGATCGTCGAGCGCCTGTCCGCCGAGCAGTTGTTGGCATCCTGGGCTGAGGCCGAAGGGGTGGATGGACGTGCGGGTTAGGGGCCTGGTCGCGGCGGTGGCGGTGCTGGCGGCGATCGGTGGCGGTGCGTATTACGCCCGGCAGCGCCTGTCCGTGGCGTCCAAGCCGGCCAAGCCGGTGTATGCGGTCTCGCAGGCGCGGCGCGGCACCATGGTCGCCGATGTGGTGGGCTTCGGGCCCCTCAACCCGCAGTTTGCCAACGGGCTGCAGATCCCGGTATCCGGCACCGTCGTCAAGGTGAACGTCCATCAGGGCTCGGTGGTGCACAA
Source organism: Clostridia bacterium (assembly GCA_027335515.1). The sequence goes on along the minus strand of DAHWHT010000117.1, from coordinate 3,084 downwards.
GGGCGAGGTGCTGGCAATCCTCAAGAACCCGACGATGGTGGACACCATCCGTCAGGATAAGGTGCGCCTGCAGCGGGACGAGCAGGCACTGGCTTCGACGGCCGGGGTGCCCCTGGCCCAGGTGTCCAAGGTGCAACCGACCCGGGGCATCACGGTCTATGCCCCGCAGACGGGTCGCGTCGTTCACCTCAAGGCCTCTCAGGGCAACAGCGTGACCTCGGGGCAGGTGCTGGCCACCGTGGTCAACGACGCCAAGGTGGTGATGCAGGCCGGCCTGGTGCCGTACGACTACCACGTGGCGGCGGTCGGGGATCCGGTGACGGTGCGCTTTTCGCAGTTTTCCGGTCACGTCGACGGGGTGATCACGGCGATTTCGCCCAACCCGACGCCGACCAACGGCTTTGTGGTCTACCCGGCGACCATCCAACTGCAGAACCCTGGGCTGGTGACGCCCGGGCTGAAGGGCACCGTCACCATCCACACCCCGCACGGCACCTACACCCTGCCGCATACCACCACCGTCAGCGGGTATGGCCGCTCGACGGTCGTCAACGCGCCGGTGGCCGGGACGGTGCAGAGTGTGGGGGTGCAGGACAATGGTTGGGTGACCAAGGGCCAACCCCTGCTGGTCATCGGTGGCTCCGCGGCGGTGACCGCGATCGAACAGGCCCAGGCGACCGTCGCGCAGGACCTGACGACGCTGCACATCGACGAGCAGCACCTGCGGGCGTTGACGGTGCGCTCCAGACTCTCCGGTATCGTCGGTTTTCTCAATCTGAACGCCGGGGAGTCGGTGAGTTCGGGGCAGTTTTTCGGCAACGTCTTCAACAACTCCAGCATGAACCTTAATATCCAAGTGGACGAACTGCAGGTGGCGAACGTGCACGCGGGCCAGTCCGTCGAGATCACGAGCCCCGGGTTGCCGGGGCGGGTCTTCATGGGCCGGGTTCAGAACGTCGCCAGCATGGGGCAGAACGCGCAGAACGGTTTGGCCACCTTTTCCGTGGGCATCACCGTCGGACATACCTCGGTCCTCAAGCCCGGCATGACGGCGGATGCCCGCATCGTGATCCGTACGGTCAAAAACGCCCTGCTGGTACCGGTGTGGGCCCTGATCCAGCAGGGGAGCCACACCGAAGTGGTGGTGCTCCATGGAGGAACGCCGCAGTCGGTGCGGGTCAAGGTGGGGTTGGTCAACAGCCACTGGGCCCAGATCCTCTCCGGGCTGAAGGCCGGGGAATCGGTGGTGACGGGCATGGCCGGCCAGGCCCTGCCGGCCGGCGCGACCAGCGGCGCGTCGACGTCCACATCGTCGGGTGCCATCCGAGCCAAGGCCCTCGGCCGCGCCCTGCCGGTCAAGTCCTTGGTGCGCGCCGGAGGGCCTGTGAAGAGCGTGGCGGTGGCCAAGGCGGGCATCGCGGGCAAGCCGGTTGCGGCAGGGAAGGGATAGCCATGCTGCGCACGATCTGGAGCTGGTTGGTCCGGCTTGCCGCCGGGATCGAGGTTGCCGTGGACGGGGTGCGGACCGGCGGCCTGCGTTCGGTGCTGACCGTTTTGGGTGTCAGCATCGGGGTGGCCTCGGTGGTGAGCCTGCTGGCGGTCGGTCAGGGGGCGCGCCTGGCGGTGGCGGCGCAGTATCAGGCGCTGGGCACGAACGTCATCAGCATCCAGAGCCACAGCGGGTTGGTCCGTCTGACCCGCGCCACCGCCGCCACGCTGACCGGGGGCGTGCCGTTCGCCTCGGCCGTCATGCCCGTGGTCGGCCTGAACGCGCCGGTGCGCTGGCGATTGGTGGGGGCCAATACGTCCTCGTCCCCGACGGTGCTGGGGGTCACCCCGGCCCTGCTCAAGATCCGCAAGGCGAAGGTCGCGGCGGGGACCTTCCTGAACGCCACGGAGGAACGCCATGCCCTGGATGTGGCCGTGCTGGGGCATACCGCGGCGGTCACGCTGTTTGGCGGCCTGGATCCGATCGGCCAGCAGATCTACATCGGGCAGGTGCCCTTCCGCGTGATCGGTGTGCTCGCGGCCCAGCCGGGGGGTGTGCCCATGGGGTCGTTGCCCGCCCTCTCCGGCGGGGGGTCCAGTTCCGCCGCATCGGGTTCGGGCGGCGGAAGTGGGACGGGGGGCGCCACCGCCAGTTCCGGCGGGAGCGGCAGTGGGAGTGGGAGCAGTAGCGGGAGTGGGAGCGGGAAGGGGCCGTCGCCACAGCAGACCGTGGCCCTGGGGACCGGGATCGGCGCGAGTGTGCTGATTCCGGAGCGGACGGCGGAGTGGCTGACCGACAATACCGAGGTGTCCGCCATCTGGATGAAGGCCAAGAGCCGGGCCGAGGTGCAGCCGGCGGTCCTGCAGGCGCAACGGATCCTGAGCTACACCTTTCACCTGGGCCCGTCCGGGGGTGGCGCGCCGGGCGGATTCAAGGGGGTGGGTCCGTTTGCGGGCGGCTTTCCGGGTCCGGGTGCCTTTGGCATGTGCCCGGGCTGCGGCGGCGGCGGTGGCGGCCAACTGGTCTTGCCGGGCGGCGGCGGCCCCGCGGTGTCCGTGCAGAGTCTGGATGCGCTGGTCAAACAGGCCGATGCGGCAAACCGGGTCTTGACGCTGATGCTGACGGCGATCGCGGGCGTGTCGCTCCTGGTCGGTGGGATCGGCGTCATGAACATCATGCTGGTGTCGGTGCGCGAGCGGACGGTGGAGATCGGACTGCGCAAGGCGCTGGGCGCGCTGCAGGGGGACCTGTTGTATCAGTTCGTACTGGAGGCCCTGCTGCTGTGCGGGGTGGGCGGTGCGCTCGGGTGGCTGGCCGGCTTTGGCGGGGTGCAACTCCTGCAACACTATGGGGTCAAGGCGGCGCCGCTGCCGGGGGCGCTGGGCGTGGCCCTTCTGGCGGCGGCCGGGATTGGGGTGCTGTTTGGAACGTACCCGGCCTACCTGGCATCCGAGTTGGAACCCGTCGAGGCCCTGCGCCGCGCCTGACGGCGCCCCCCCCGCCGCCCGTGGCTTGACGGTGCGACGAGCGGGCTGGTATGCTCGGCGAAAGTTTGGAAGTCGTGCTCCCGGTCGTTACGCGGATCGTGCCCCGGA
>DAHWHT010000088.1 GCA_027335515.1 Clostridia bacterium | reverse complement strand
CATTGGAAGCCACATTAAATTGGGTTGGGCCATACCCCCTACAAGCCGACCTACACGGTCGGGGTTCAACGGGAGCATCGCCCACCCATCGACTAGAGTGTATCGCGATACCGATGGTTATGCAACCCTTGCCAGATCATCCCTGGCGCAAGAGCGAGACAAGCTCCTCCGGGCCTGCTACGGCACCCAACGTGAACATATGTCCACCCACGCATCAGCGCCCCATCCCCCACCCCGACCGGCGAGACCACTCGCCGCCACTTCACGTCATTGACCCACCCCGATCTGGAAGCGCAGCGCAAGACGCCGGGAAGAGTCGACACCGTTCACCAATGCCCGCTGGGGCGGGGGTGAATAGGTGGGACGGAGGGCGTTCGTTGTGCACGATCTGGTGGAGGTGTTCCGACGGTGGCCGGCGGACGACAGTTTCCTCCGCAGGCACGCTTCCTGGTGCCGGGCGCAGGCCGGGAAGCTGGGACCGCAGGTCCTGGCCGCGGTGGCCGAACTGCTGGAGGTCGGCACCAGTTCGCGCCTGAGGCAGGTCCAGCGCGTCCTGGACCTAAAGACCACCTTCGGCAGCACGCGTTTGAACGCGTGGCTGCACTCGGGCCCGCGCCTTCGGGGACGCGCGCTACCGGACGATCAACAACATCCTCGCGGCCGGCATCGAGCAGCACCCGGGCCAGGTGCCTTGGCCGCCGCCGGAGCGGGCGACGCACGCCGGCGCCTTCCTGCGCGGCCCTGAGGCCTTCGGCGCCCCTGGCCGGCCGGAGTCCCCTGCCGCTCCCGCTTGGCCCTCCCTGCGGACACAGACAGCCGGACGGACGCCACCGCCGTCGCAGCGACACCGGATGGCACGCCACCACCGGACGCAGGCCGCGGAACGACCGGGCGGTCCCAGGTGAGCACGCGCACGCAGTGTGGCACCTGATGGCACCGGCGCCAGCTCAGAATCGCGATTTGGACCGACGGACCGCGACCCGGGGGGCGCCGCCACAACGCGCAGCCCCCCGGCAGGCCGTCGCACCGCACCGGATGCCTGAGCGGAGAGCAACCACATGCTGCGCACCCATCCGTTGGCACCCAGGCTCAAGGCCCTGCGTCTCGTCGGCAAAACGTCACTGCAAAGCGGGGGCTTCGGCGCGGTATCCGTTCTCCGCGAACGGTTACATGGCATGAGTCTGGGAAATCGACTACTTCACGGCCCGTTCGGTGTCCCTGCGGCCTGGCCAACAGGCGCGCGTCACCTTGCGGACGGTGCGCACCTTCGAAGGAAACGTCTACGACGGCAAGACACTGGCCGCGTATTCCTTCCTGGCCAGCGGCCAGTCGGTGCACGCAGGCCAGCCCTTTGTGGCATCGGGGTGAGCCGCCGCCACGCGACCGGCCCTCCTGGGACAGCGTCCCGGCGGCCTGCCCTTCCAGCCGCCCCTTCCAGCCGCGGGCAGGCCGGCGGGCAGTGGACACGCCCCGGCGACGCGAAGCCCCCGGAGCCGCCGCCCCAGGGGCTTCCATACTCGGTCGTTGGTGCCGGGGGAGGGATTCGAACCCTCACGAGTCGCCCCACTCGATTTTGAGTCGAGCGCGTCTGCCGTTCCGCCACCCCGGCGCACGCTGGATCGTAGCATCCGGCCTGCGTTCCCCGCAACTCAAACCGCGGGGCCCTTCGCCCGTCGGCACTCCGGTATTTGCGACCGCGCCGCGGGGCGCAGACACCCGCCACGGTGCACCGCCGGGGCGTTCAGCCGAGAAAGACCCACTCGATGGGCTCATAGCGCAGGCCGCCCGACGACTCGCCGCCGACCACCCGCCCCTGCCGGGCCCCATCCGCCGCCACCTCGACCGAGAACTCGATCCAGCGAAAGGCATCCTCTTGGCCCGGCAGCGTCTCCCCGTCGTCGTCATACAGGCGGTGGCTTCCCGGGAGGCGGCCGTAGTGGCGCACCTCCAGAGCCACCGTGGCGCCGGCCCTGGGAACCCGCGGCAGCGGGGGCATCAGGGGCACGATGGCGCCCTCGCGCACAAAAAGCGGGATGGACTCCAGACCCCCGGCCACGGTGATCGTGTCGCCGCCGGCAAAGCGCGCGCCGGTCTCGAAGTCGTACCAGTTGCCCGGGGGCAGCGCGACCCGCCGCTCCTGCTGACCGGCGAAGAAGGGGGCGACGAGCAGGTCGCTTCCGATCATGTATTGGTCGTCGGCCAGGCGCGCCGGGCCCGGATCCGCCTCCAGCGCCATCGGCCGCACGGGCGGGATGCCCTCGAAGCGATAGCGCGCGAACGCCGTATACAGATAGGGCACCAACCGCATGTGCAGCCGAATGGCCTGGCGCACCGCGTCCTCCACTTCAGGAAAGGTCCACGGCTTGGTCCCGGATGCCCAGGCGTCCAGCATCGCCAGGGGCGAAAGGCACGCCACCTGCACACGTCGGATCCATTCCTCCGCGCTTTCGGCCCTTCGAACCTCGGGCTCAAACAGCAACCCTGAAAACGCGGCGTTGCACATGGCCCGAACATACTGCCGATGGTCGTCGAGGTCGGTATACAGCACGTAGGGCAACGACGACGCCCAGGCACCCGAAGCCCGGACCAGGCCGTACGTGCGCCGCCCCCTGCGCCAAAAGAGCTCCGCGGTGAGCTGCTGCAGCAGGAGGCCGTAGACCTGCCGCATCTGCTCCCCATCCAACCCCGAGGGGAAGGTGGCATGCGCGGGAAACATCCACGACTTGCCGATCAGCTCGCCGCCGTCGCACTCATCGAGCTTGTACCCGGACACCCCCAGGTCGACGTGCGCCGCCTGATGCTGCTCCTGCAGGATGGCGCGGGCCTCCGGCAGGGTCCAGTCGGGTGCCAGTCCCCCCCAGACCAGGTGGGACCCCGAGAGTGGTTCCAATGCCTGGCGGATGCCCGCCCGGGGGGAGACCCACGGATGCTCCCAGAGGTTGACCTCAAACCCCGCATCCGCCAGGCGCCGCACAAAGCCCTGCGGGTCGGGGAAGCGTTCCGGCGACCATTCGTAGCTGCAGGGATAGGCCGCCGAATGCCAGCCCGGTTCCAGGCCGACCACATCGCAGGGGAAATCGCGGCGCCGGTATTCCGCCGCCTCCGCCTCGACCTCCGCGGCCGACGCGCGTATCGGCGTGCGGTGCCAGAAACCAAGTCCCCAGCGGGGAGGCAGGCAGCCGCCCCCCGCAAACAGGTTGTAGCGGCGCACCGCATCCAGGGGGGTCGGGCCCCCGAACACATACAGCGTTGCGCCGGGCGCCTGCAACGCCACCTCCACCCAGTCATCGGAAGCCTCCGCTGCGCGGTCCGCCCGGCGCCTCAGCGCTCCCACATGGATCGTGACGATCCGGGCCGTATCCACGAGGACCCCGTAGCCGCTCCCCTCGACGTAGAAGGGCACCGGGGCGTGCGTCTCTCCCGTGTCCTGACGGGGATCGCTGTTGACCCTCAGGTAGCGGGTGGTCCCGCGCTGGTTGAGGCGCATCATCTGCAACCCGAGCCCGAATACCGGCTCCTTAGGTTTCAAGGGCAGGCGCAGAATCGTGCGCCCACCGACGCGTTCCATGGCCACGGCCGACGCGTCGAACGGAAAGGGCGCATCCCCCATCGCCCTGAGGGCACCCCACATCGGCTCGATGCGCAGTGCCGAGCGCGGCGTGAATGCTTCGGGTTCGCCAAAGGCCCGCGACCAGACACCGGGAGCCGCCTGGCTCCAACCGCTCGGAACGTCCAACGTCCATTCCCCCGCTGCGCCGACCACAGGGCGGGATCCGCCGCGCATGCGGCGCACCCCGCCCACCACACCCTTCGCTGAACCGGCCGCAGCCCCTCCAGGTGAACCGCGGCAGAGTTCCGCTGCGTGAACGGGCGCGGCGCACGACGGCTCCGAAGCAGCCGGGATGGGATCCGCTGGACCCGGCGGCGCACCCGGGCCGGAGGCACCCGAGGCGCAGGCGTCAGGCCGCCTTGCCCTCACCCGCGGACCGCACGGTACTTGCGACACCTCCGCCATGGCATCCCGGCGCAGGCGGCGCCCTGCGCGGGCGGTGGCTCACCGGGGCCCGCCGCCCCGGCGCTGCGGAAAGAAGGCACGACCGTGCACCCCCGCCGCCGCCTCTTGCTCAGGATCGTTGGCCTGCGTTCCCGGCAGACGACTGGCGCGATCCGGTGCCGCCTCCCGAGGCCGCCCCCGATCGCCCTGTGCCCGCAGCGCAGCTGCCCTGAGTCCCTGCCAGGCCTGTCGCCGCCGTCCCCCCCGCGCCGACGCCGCCACACCGACCACCCCCGTGGTCCGCAGCATGCCCGCCGCTGCCCGCGCCATGCGCCACCCCGGCAAACGCCTCAAGGCTGTGCAGGTCGGCCAGCACCGAGACGTAGTCGCTGCGGTAGAAGCGGGCGCGATCGGCCGCCGAACGCGCCGCAAACCTTCGATCCAGATGGTGGGTCGGGTAGGTGAACCGCTCGGCAATGGTGCGCAGTGGAGGATTGCCGATCGGCGTCCGACGCCGCTGCAGCCATTCAAACCGGACGCGGTGGTCGGAGCGGATGGCGACCCACACCCGCGCACGGGGGAAGAGCCCTGGACTGCCCGCCAGACTGTGCACATTGCCACGAAACACCTGGAGGGCCTGCCCGCCGCGGCGCCACATGCCGAGCGGTTTCAGACCACTGCGCAGGGGGTTGGCAAACGGGGCGCACGGGCTCTGGATCCACACCGCGCCGCGGTGCTGCTGCTTTCGGTAGGGTGCGACCAAGCCCATCCGGCCCGTCGCCCCGCTGGCGACGGAGGGCGTGAGGGCCGCAACATCCAATTCCAGGCCCTCCTGCACCAGGGTGCGCGACTGTGGTGTCAGGTCACCCCCGGGATTGAAGTCGACGGTGGCGGGGACGGACACCGCCTGCCCGCCCCGCACCCACGTGTCCTCGATCAACAGGTGGTCAAGCCCGGCCTGGCGCATCAGCACCGAACGCTCGCAGGCCCCGGACCGAAGGGTCCGCACGACGGCGCGGTTCACCACGCCCCCAGGCGAATACCGGGCTTGCAGCCAAAGCCCGGTGTCAATAACCAGGGCCAGCAGCAAGGGCAGCGGCCACCACCGCCGGGCAGTCACCCCTGCCGTTCGCCCCCTTCACCCCCGGATTCGGAAGTGCGTGCGTCCTCGAGCAGCGCGCTGCGACGAAGGGCGGCACCCGGTTGTCGCGGCGCCGGGTAGCGGTCGACCGACATCGCGGCCGAAATGTCGGCCGCCAGGTCGAACTCGTTGAGCCGCGGCGCGGGCACCCCAAGCCCCCGGGCGATCTCCTCCAACTCGTCGCCGGTCAACTCGTCCTTTTCCATGAGTGCGTCCGCCACGGCGAGCACGAAGGCGTTGTGTTCCTCCAGCAATTGGCGCACGCTCTCCATCGACTGGTGCAGGAGCCGTTCGATCATCTTCTTCATCTCAGGATCGGGCATCGCCTGAAAACCATTCACGGCCAGCGGAGAATACAGAGAACCCTCCATGCCGTATGCACCGACCATGGCCCCGGCCAGCAGGGTCGCGTGCCGGAAGTCACTCACCACGCCGTTGAGCTTCATGCCCAAAAAGAGCTCTTCCGCTGCGCGCGACGCCAGCAGGATCTTCAACTCCGCCCGCAACTCCTGCTCGGATTCGGTGTAACGCTCCTCCAGCGGCTTGGTCGCGGCGAAACCGAGCGCGTCGCCATGGCGGATGATCGTCACCTTGACCACACGGTTCTTCTTCTGTGACAAGAGGTATTGCGCGACCGCATGCCCCGCCTCGTGGTGGGCGATTCGCCGCCGGTCCTCCTGCGACATCGATTTGATCGGTTGGCGCAGACCCCACTCCCACATCTCACGCGCCTCGGTGAAGTCCGCGTGCCCCACCTCGTCGCGACCCTGGAAATGGGCCACGACCACCGCCTGGTTGATGATGTGCTTGATCATCACCGGCGTGAAACCGATCGTCTCCGCCGCGGCGCGCTCGAACGGGAAGTCGTCCGTATACTTGACCTTGGCCAGGTAGTAGTGCAGCAGGTCGAGCCGTCCGTCGATATCGGGTGCGTCCACCGTCACCTTGTGGTCAAACCGACCCGGCCGCAGCAGGGCGGGGTCCAGGACATCGGGTAGGTTCGTCGCGGCCATCGTAAACACGTTGGCGCGTTCGACCTGTCCGCGCCGCAGCCCCATCTGGCGCAGCATGCGGTTCAGCCATCCGACCTCGAGCGGCGGAGGGTCCAGCTCCATCAGCAACTGGTTCAACATGCCGAAGTTGCCACCGAACAGGCCGCCGGCGGCACCGCCGGACGCGCCCGAGGTGCGCGCCATGCCGATGGCGTCGATCTCGTCGATGAAGATGATGCAGGCCCCGAACTCCCGCGCCATCTTGCGCGCCTTGCGATACAGCGCGACCATCTGCAGGTTGCCGACCCCAAAAAACATGTTCTGAAAGGAAGGCGCCGAGGCATAGCAGAACGGCACCTGCGCCTCGCCGGCAATCGCCTGCGCCAGATACGACTTGCCAGTTCCGGGCGGACCCACCAGCAGCAGGCCGCGCGGCACCTCGCCGCCCATCTCCTTGAAGCGTTTCACGCCGCGCAGCAGGGTCACCGTGCGCTCCGCGAACTCCAGGACCGAGCGGTTGCCCCGGTAATCGGCGAACGTCAGGCCGCATTCTTCCGGCGACAACCAGTACACGCGCGGCCGGCCCATGAACCAGAAGATGGCGACAAACTGGATGACGGCCAGGAACATAAAGAACACGATCTGCAGCACCATGGAAAGGATGCGGCCGAACAACGGACCGCCGTACCCGAAGTGCGGTACAAACCATGTGGCATACACAGCCAGGAGGATCGCCAGGATCGCCAGCGACACCGAGTGTCGGCGCACAAAGCGGGTGAGCCAACGGCTGAACACGATGCATCACCCCAAACCGCGCCCGGAGGTGCACAAGCACCCCAGACCGCAAGCCTGGGGCGCCACCGAATCGCAGTCGCCAGCCGTCGCACCGGCCCTCTCCGCCACGCTGCCTGGATTATAGCAGTGTTCCACCGCCAAGTGGTCCGTCGGCGTTAGAATGCCGCCGGCGGATGGCGGTCCAGCCCGATGCAGCGAGGTCCGCCGCCCCGCGCGCTGCCGGTCCGGGGCAGGCGGGCCGCCGGGCGGCATCCGGCGTCCTCCGGCAGGCGCGGTCCGGTCCGAACCCCGCCTCGAACCGCTGGCCGCCCCGGCCCGGCGGCCGGCGTTCGGCGCGGTCACCCCCGGGCCAACTCCACCGCCTGCACCTGCCCGTCCCACATGCGCACCACCGCGTCCGCGCCGGAGAGCACGGCCTCGTCGTGACTGACGGCCACCAGCAGGGCCGCGCGCGCCCTGCGGTATTCGTGCAGGAGCCCCATCAGCTCGGATCCGGTCGCGTGATCCAACGCGGCGGTCGGCTCGTCGGCAAAGACAATGGCCGGCTCGTTCATCAGGGCCCGTGCGGCGGCCACCCGCTGCCGCTGCCCCCCGGAGAGTTCATGCGGCAGGCGCCCCATGCACCGACCCAGCCCGAGCCGCACCAAGAGCGCCTCCGCACGGCGCCGCGCCGATCGGTCGATCCTGGGCGCGCCCACCACCACGTTCTCCACAACGGTGAGAAAGTGGATCAAAAAGGGCTGCTGAAAGACAAAGCCGAAGCGCCGCCGGCGCAGGGCACAAAGCGGGCCGCCCGCCAGACGCCGCAGATCGAGCCCGAGCGCGCGCACCTGGCCGGCGCTGGGCCGCTTCAGACCCGCCAGCACATACAGCAATGAACTCTTGCCGCTGCCGGAGGGCCCCGCGATGCCCACATAGCCGGGCCCGCGCAGGGTGAGGTTGATGTCGTGCAGCGCGTGGCTGACGCCGCCCCCCTCTGGGTAGCGCAGGCTGACCCGCCGCGCCTCCAACACCAGGGCACCGTCCCCGACCGGCCCGGCCACCGCCGCTCCCCTGCGGACCGCCACCGCGAACACCCCCAAGGGCTCAGTCCCGGCGCTCCACCACCGCCACCGGATCCAGTCGGATCAGCCGCCGCAGGACCGTGACCACGGTGAAGGCGCCGATACAAAGCGGAATCGGCAGCGTCGCCAGAATGTCGTGGGCGTTGAGTTGCGGAAGGCGAATACCATAGGGGCCAAAGACAAACCGCGCCAGCGCGGCGGACAGGGCGGCGGTCAGACCAATCCCCGCCGCCCAGGCGACCACGGTCACCGCGGCAACCTCCACCAGGGCGCGCCGAACCAAGAGACCGTGGGTGTACCCGATGGCGGAAAGGATGCCGTACTCCTCCAGGCGCTGAATGTAGTAGAGGTTGTTGAGCAGGCCCATGGCGAGCGACAGAACCCCGATCGTCACGAGGTTGATGCTCCAGATCAGCCAGTTCAGCAGGCGCACCTCGCTATGAAACTGCTGCGCCTCGGCCGCGTGCGTATACACGCGCACCACCGAGAGCGGCAGCGTATCCAGATAGCCGTCCAGTCGGTGCAACTGACCCGGACGGGCAAACACACCATAGGCGGCGATGCCGGGCACGTCGCGCAGCGGCGTCACCGAGCGCATGGCCGTATACGACACCACCCCACAGGCCAGCGCGCCGCCAAGGACCCCGACAATCCGAAACTGTCCCGGAAGCCACTCGGTCGGGTCGACCTGCTGCCCGAC
>DAHWHT010000114.1 GCA_027335515.1 Clostridia bacterium | reverse complement strand
CGCGGCGGCAGGGGGATGCCGCTCCGCCGGCAGCGGCTGATCACTGCGGAATGCAACCCAGGGTGGTCGCAGGCTGTGGTCGCCGCGGCCAGGGCGGCGTGCCGCACGCCGGCGGCATAGGGCCCGGAGAGGTCCTCGGTGGGCCCCAGCATCTCCTCGCAGCGGGCCTGGTAGGCGGAGACCGCGGCGTCTACATCGGCGTCCCTGGGCCGGCCGGGAGTCCCGCTGTGGGCCGGGGGGACAGGCAGGCCGGCGGCCGAGGCCGCGGCGCGGAGGGTTTGCTCACCGACGCCATGGACCGCGCGCCGTGCCTGCCGCCAGTCCGCTGCGATTTGCTCGGCTCCCCCGTCCAGGTGCGTTGCGTAGATCTGTAGAAACCGCCGCACCGCCACCGCCCTGCGGCTTGGATTTGTGGGGTTTGCGCTCTTTTCCGCCTGCCGTTCTGGCATTGGTCCCGCCCTCCGTCGTTGCGACCACCTGCGGCTACCGCCGCCTGCCTGGCCGCATGGAATATGATTAGATTGTAGTAGCGCACCATAGGAAGATCAATAGAAACGCAAAAGTCACATAAGGTGCTCCAGCGTGCGATAATGGACATGGACGGGGTTGGCGCTGGGAGGGGTGGCGCGTGGCGGGCCTGGCGACGCGGTTGCGTCTGTTGCGGACGGCGACCGGGGAGACCCAGACGGAGGTGGGATCTGCCGTGGGGGCCGGCCAGCGTACGGTCTGGGGCTGGGAGAGCAGCCGGGTCAAGCCCGATCCGGAGATGCTGGTCCGCCTCGCCGACCACTTCCAGGTTTCCGTCGACTACCTGATCGGCCGCACCGACGACCCCATGCCCCCGCGGCGGGGTGCGTCCACCGGGGCAGCACGCCTCTCGCGCTGGCTGCGCGAGGCGGTGATCGAGAAGCGGGTGTCGCTCCACGCGGTGGCCGCGGCCACACGTATCCCCCTGGCCGTGCTGCTGGAGATTCAGGAGGGCACGGCCGCGGATGTGTCTCCGCTGCACCTCCGCCAGATCGCCGGGTACTTCGGCCGGCCAGAACAGGATCTCCGTGGAATGCTATCGCCGGTTCACGATGCTGGCGAAGACGCCGATACGGTCAGTGGCATCGCCGCCGACGCGGAGGGAGACCTCACCGCTGAGGAACGCCGCGAGGTGGAGGCGGTGATCAAGGACATCCGGCGGCGGAGGCGACAGCGTGAGGGCGACCGTTCCCCGGGCTGACGGACCCGCTGGCGATGCGTACCGGGTGCTTGCCGAACTGGACTTCCCGCTTCCTCTAAATGTGGACCACCTGCGGACGTACCTCGGCCTCGAACTCGTGCGCGACCCCAGGCTCCCGCCGCGCGTCCGCGGCGTTCTCGACGTGGAGGAGCACCTCATCGTGGTGCGGGAAGGGCTTCCCCCGAAGGCCGAGGGCCACGTGGTCTGCCACGAGGGCGGGCACTACCAAATGGCCACTCACCGGGCGCTGCTCTATCGGTGCTCGGAGTTCGACCTGTCTGACCGGGTGAGGCGGCGGATGGAGGTTGAGGCCAACGCGTTCGCCGCGACCTTGCGCTTTGGGGCGGTGCCGGACGGGTGGGTGGACGACGCGGAGCCGTCCTTTGCGCGGGTGCGCGAACTGGTCGACATGACGGGGACATCGTTGGAGTCCGCGTTGCGATGGTTTGTGGAAAACAGTCGGCGGGCGGTGTGGGCGCTGGTTTGCGGGCCGGCGGTCGGCCAAGACCGCAGCGGGGCTGGCGGGCGGGACCGACCGGCGGTGGCGCAAGTGCGGTACGGTTGCCGATCGACGGCGGCGGTTCCACTCGAATGGCCGGCGATTATACCGGTACCCCGCGGGCCCGGGCGCGCAGCCTGCGAGGGACCACGTGAATGGTTGGGCTACCGGGAGGCGGGGGCGCGACAGGTAGAGGTTCATGCGACCGCCTACTGGACGTGCGTCCTGTTGTGGTGACCAGCCGGGGCGGTTCGGCGCTACGACTGGGGGAAGGTGCTCCCGACGGACCTTCTGGAGGTCTACCCGGGCTGGCGGCAGCTCATACTGGGGACCGGTGCATCCGGGGCGGACGCTGGTCGCTGCTGCGGACGAGGCGACCGCGTACGTGAGGCGTCGGCAGCGGGAGTCCGTCCGTCGGGTCGGTGTCAAACCGTTCGAGGAGCTCTTGGCCGCTTGGCTGCTCGCGGCCGTGGGGCGTCTACCCGGTGTGCGCCGGCCATGGCTGCAAGTGGGGGGAATCCGGGGGCATGGAGGTGCGATGAGGACATGGGTTCAGGCGCTCACTGACGGGTGCGCGTGTCGCAGGGGTGGGACGGGGATCGGCGCGTGAGGGCCGGCGGCCGGCTTGACAGAAGTGCTCCATAGGATAGAAATGGTGGCGTGCGAACAAAGCGTCGCCACGGAAGCAATCCCCCAGAGGTGGTGAATGCGCGTGGAAGCATCTGCGCTGCTTGAGATGCGGCTCACAGGGGAAGGAGTCGCCTTAGGCACGTTGCCCGCGCGTGAGTGGCTGGGCGTGGTGGATGCCCTGCTGGCTGCCCTGCAATCTGGTGGTGGGCCCGAGGCCGTACTGGCCATCACCGGCATCGGCGAGGGTAGTGTCGTCGTCCCCGTCCGGGTGTTGTCGGGCAACGTGTCGTTGGCCTGGCAGGCGATGCGCGAAGCGCTGGAAGGGCGCACGGTGTACCGTTTGTCTGGCGTTGCCCGCGAGGGTGTGGAAACGGCGATACGGTTCACCCGCAAGTACCGTGGGCGCGTTGAATTCCGCCAACCAGGCGGCACGGATCCCGTGGCCATCATCGACCCGGAAACGTCCGTCATGGGGCCGGGGATCCTTCGGGAGAGCACCGTGTTGTATGGCCGTGTCTACCGTGTGGGTGGCGCCGAGCCCAAGATTGGGCTTGAGGTCGACCCGGACGGTGCGCGGATTGCCTGTGGCTGCACGGTGGAACTGGCCCAGCGGGTCGCGCCCCTGCTGTATCAGCGTGTGGGTTTGTACGGGGAGGCGAAGTGGGACCCGGAGGCGTGGTCTCTGGTGGAGTTCGACGCCAAGGATCTCAGCGAGTTCCGGGAGACGCCACTGCAGGAGAGCCTGTCGGCCCTGGCCGCCATCGTCGGTGAAGACCATTGGGGCGAGGACGTGGTGGGCGCGGTCAAGGAAATCCGCCGTGAGGGACCTTGACCGTCTGCATCGACACCATGGTGCTGATCTGGGCGGTGCGGGGCTTTCGCACCGGCGAGAGTCCGACCGATCCGTTGGTCGATCGGACCAAGGCATGGCTCGCCGATCTCGCCACCAACAAGGCAACCGTCTTGGTCCCAGCACCCGTCATTGGTGAATACCTCGCCGGCGTCGACTCCGCCCAGCAATCTGCCGCAGCCGCCCAACTGTCCAAACAATTTCCCGTGGCGGCCTACGGTCTCGTGGCCGCGGTGCGCTTTGCGGAACTCTGGCACGTCGCCTACGGTTCGGGACGGCCGGGTGCGGACGGGCGCCGACACAAGGTGGACATGCAGATCGTCGCCTGCGCCCTCGCCTCGCGTGCGGATGCACTCTACAGCCACAACGATGACGTGCGGAAGTGTGCCGCCGGGCGCATTCCCGTTCGCGAGGTGCCACCGCCGAAACCAGCCGCGCAGCCGCTGCCGGGGGTGTGATCCTCCGTGCTGGACCCCTGCTCCGAGTTCAACCTGCGCGGATGCGTACGGAGGTGGAGGCTAACCGCTTCGCGGCGGCCCTCCGCCTTGGCGTGGTGCTGGAGGGGTGTGCCTGACGTGCCGTCGTCTGTTGCGCCGGGGCATCGTTGGCGTCCACGGTGGCGGTGTGTGGCAACCCGGCCCCACCGTCGTCCAGGAGGGTCCGGGGTGCCCCTTCTCCCTGAACGCCCCCTCTATTTACAGACAATACCGGACTCGACTCCGGAACGCCTCCGCATCGTCTCGACCCCGATCGGGCGCGCCGGCTACCAGGTTCTGTGCGCGAAAGGCGGGGCGGAGCGGTGCACGGCCTCCCTCGGCGGGTCCCCCGGCTGGCCACGTGACCCCGCGGGTTCCAACGGTCTGGCCGGGCGGCCGGCGGCTGATGATCCCCGCCGCGACGCTGCTCGCGCCCAGCGACCGTAGCCATCCCAACCGCCGTGAATCCGCGGCGTCGTCACCCGGCGGCCTCGCTGGGCAGCGAACTCGAGGCATGCACGTACTCCTGGAGTTCCTCGGCGCTCCGGAAGCAGCGGAATCCGCGACTGTTGGCCACGAACAGCGTGGTGTCGCCACCGCTGAGGATCACCGCCACCGGACCACCGAGGCCCGGCTGCAAGCCCTGCGGCCATGCCAAATCGAGAATTGCCAGGGAGCTTCCCGTGCGGGGATCGGCGAGCTCATATAGGGGGACGCCTGCCGGCAGTCCTTGGCTCAGCGCCCAATGGTTGAGATTGGTGACGGCGTCGTCATCGTCGGT
>DAHWHT010000059.1 GCA_027335515.1 Clostridia bacterium | reverse complement strand
GTCGGGCGGACGGTGTGGAAGGCCGAGAGATCGGTTTGTACACATTTTTCTAACCAGGCATCTCTTCGTCGCCAAACCCGTGGCGCTGGAACTGCCCTACGCGCGGCGGGTACAACGACCCCTTCGACGACGTGGTGCTGTCGTTCCTCCGGGCCGTGGAGACCGGCGACGGCGGTCTGATCCGTTCCACGTACCGGGGACGCGGCGCAGACGTTGTCCGTCACACTGGCGGCGGAGCGGTCGTTGGCCACCGGGGGCGGCTGGGCCCCGGTGGAAGCGGCAAACCGGTGAGCGTCGGGTGCGTGCGGTCTTGGGACGGAGCCCCACAGGCCCCCCGTGCCAGGGGGGGTACCGCCCGCGACCGAACGTGGGAAGGGGAGGGAAGACGGCATGATCCGGGGCCTGTCGACGACCCTGTTCGGATGGGAGCAGCGCTACCGCCGGGACGGAGTGCGGCGCAACACGGCGGAAGTGCTGGACGATTGCGCAACGGCCGGTCTCGACGCGGTCGAGATCGATCCCGTCCCTGAGGTGCGCGCTGTCCTGGACGCCCGTGGGCTCAGGGTCTCGGGGGGATACCTGGGCCTGCCGCTGGGCTGGGGAATCGACGCGGACACGATGCAGGAGCGGGTGCTGCCGTTTGCCGCGCGCCTGGCCGCGGCCGGGGCGACGGAGATGGTCGTCAACACCAATGCCCGTGAGGGGCTGGGCAAATCGTGGCTGCGCGATCCCGATCGTGTCCGCCAGTTGAGCGCCGACCTCGGCGCGATCAGCGACCGCCTGGCCGGGACCGGACTGCGCCTGGCCTTGCACAACCACTGCAGCGAGCGCGACCTGGCGTTGGGTGAACTGCGGGCGGTGCTCGATTGCCCTGACGGCAGGGTCGGATTGTGCCTGGATATCGGCTGGGCGCACGTGGCGGGCCTCGACGTGCCGGAACTGGCGGCCGTGCACGGCAAGCGCATTGTGGCACTGCACCTGCGCAACCAGCGGGGAGGCGTTCCGACCGAGGACCTCCTGGAGGGAGATCTGGATGTCGGTTCGGTGGTCCGCGGACTGGTGAAGGGCGGCTACCGTGGCTGGATGACTCTGGAACTCTGGCACCCCGGGGGAATGGTTCCGTCGCGCAGCATGCTGGAGGATGTGCGCCGCTCGGTCGATTACGTGCGAGAAGCCGTGGCCCGTGCCTGATCCCCAAGCGGGAGCGCCCGCGGGTGCAGAGGCAAACGCTGCTGCTGGGTTCTTCAGCACCTGGGTCCGGCAGGTATGCCGGCCCAGGTGCGAAGCAGCGCCGGACCTCGGTGGCGACCGGATGCGCGTTGGCCGACCAGCAGATCGACGCCATCGAACGGGCCGGGGCCAAGGTGCCGGCACCGACCCTGCAGTCGCCGCGTGCCGCGCGGGCGCGGAGTCGCGCGCACCCGCCCCCGTTACGCCCCACGTCGCCGGCGTGGGCAAGTTCGACCTGCACAAGGGCTCCCCGATCTGGGGCGCGACGGTCAAACCGGGCTCTCCGAGTGGGGCTTCTCGGCCGGCATCGACAACGCCGGCAAGAGCGATGCGATCCAAAGCACGTTGCGGCGGCGGCGGCGGCCTGGCAAGCGAACCACCTTGTCAGCCTGCACAGGGGCGGCAACGCCGAGGAAGTCATGGAGTTGGGCGTGATTCGGGCGGTGGCGGACCTGCTCCTACAAGGCGGGGACCGAGGTGATTCGGGGTGGCCAGGGTCTCACGGTAGCGCCGATCGAGGGGATCGAGGTCAGCAAGCAGTGCAGCAATGACTCAGCGTTCGCGGAGAAACGCAGCGCCGTCGTGGATCTGTACACCCATCCGCCCGAGAACAGCCCCCCACCTCTCGGGCCCCCGCCCCCCCGGCCCGCACATTCCCCGCGGCGCCCAACGAGCCACCGCTCACCGACCGTCCCCGACAAGCCGCCCCTCCAACCTCCCCGTCCATAGGTTCCCCTCCGGCTGAGTGAGCAGCCGTACACCTGGCGGCCAAAACTTGCGCCGGACATCTCAGTGGTCCTGTGGTCCTGTGGCCCTATTTGCAGGGCTGTTCGGACCCGGGGCGGGATGGACGCTCGTCGCGGTGCGGCTTGGGCCATCGGGATACGAACACCGCCGCACTTGCGATGTAATGGTGTATGGCAGTACGGTTCAAACGGTAAGGGGGGCGGTGTAAGTGGAGAAGCGGCGATCCGTTGACGCGGCGTTCCGGAAGGCCGTGGCGGGTGTGAGACTGGGCGAAATCGCGGTCGAGTTGGACGAGGACGGGGCTGGGGGCCTCATCATCATGGATCTGCCGGTACAGGATGGAGACGAGGACGGTACGCTCGACGCTTTCCTGGACGCGCACCAGGCCGCGTTACAAGAGGTTGCGCGGCGGCAGGGCGGCCCGGAGACGGCGTTGCGCGTTTCCGTGCACTGCGGGACGAAGAAGTGGCTGAGTGAACAGAACATGCGCACCGGCAGCAGCACGGTTATCCGAGTAGGTCCGGGCCGAGGGGACGCTACCTGCGAGCAGCGACCCGAGGTGGCGAGCACCCCCGTGATGACTCGGCTGCGCGGCGACGCGGTGACGGCGATCGACCTGCTCGTGGAGTCCGGTGTGGTGCGGAGTCGGAGCCTGGCGGTGGCCTGGTGTGTGGACCGCGCCTTGCAGCGCGAGGCCGCGCGCATCGAGGCCCTGCGCGCGCCCGTGGCCGCGATCCGCGAGGCGCGCCAGGCGCTCAGCGACGTGACCGTGACTACCAGTGGCTCATACACAAGGGTCTCGGATGCGACCGGCAGCGTCTACCGCAGAGCCCAGGCTGAGGCCAAGGAGCGGAACCGGGCGATACAGCGGCCGGTTCATTTGCTTCTGGCCCTGCTCCGCGAGCGGCCGCCCCTGGCCATGGCCGCGCTGCAGGGCGTCGGGGTGGACGTGGACGCTCTGGCGGCGAAGGCAGATGCGGCTGCGGCCCGCGCGGATCCTCCGCAGCCGCAGCACACGGAGCCGTCGGTTGAGTTCCGCGATGTGATCGGCAAATTCGCCATGGAGGCGGCGCAAAGCCTCGGTCAGGTTGTGAAGGGGCCTGACGCGGCTGCGGTGCCCCATGAGGTGGAGCCCGAGCATCTGCTGCTGGGGCTGCTCCGGGCCGCATGTGAGGGAGAGGGATACGGTATCCCGTTCCTCGCGGAGATCGTGGGAGCCGATGGTGTGGCCCGCGTTCGAACGGAGGTCATGCGCCTGCAGAAGAAGCGGTCCAGCTAACGTGTTCCAACGGACCGCGGCCC
This sequence comes from Clostridia bacterium, assembly GCA_027335515.1. The sequence continues at coordinate 9,162 of DAHWHT010000059.1, read as the reverse complement.
CCCCCCGTGGCTCAACGCAAGGGGGGGCCGCGGGGGAGCGAGAACCGCCTCCAAGCGACGGTGCAAAGCTCGCGACACCGCTGCTGGACCAGCAAGCGCTTCATTGCCCCGGTCCCTTCCGGGGTGGCCAGGCCCTCAGGGCCATACACGCTCGAAAGTGGTCGTGAAACGACGATGCGCTCGTGTGCACCAAGACCTGCTCAGGGGGCGGCCCCGGTCCAGTCGCGGCCGCCGTCGGTGGTCACCCAAACCGCGCCGCCGCTCAGGAGCCAGCCGTGGGTGGGATTCAGGAAGAAGAGATGGCTACCGAACCATGCGCCGGGCGCCAAGGGCAGCGGGTCTGCGGTCCACGATCGGCCGCCGTCGGCGGTCCGCAGGAGCATGGGCCGTATGACTGCTGGCCGCTGGCCCGGGACGGCGGGACTCAGGACCTGCGGGAGGATGGCGAAGCCGCTTTGTGCCGTGGGAAAGGCGAGGGCCGGATTGCCCACGAACGAGAGGCCCGACAGGCAACCCAGGACCCTCCAGCCGGATGGCGCTGCGGAGTGTTCGCGCAGCAGCGGGCCGCAGTTCGCCGGCCCCCGCCACATGCCCCAGACTCGACCCGCCGCGCCGATGTCGACCGCGAACAGGCCGCCTGGATTCGGCACGGTGCCGGCCGAAGACCACCGGGTACCACCATCGCCGGTTCTGAACAAGTCCGCGGGCGGGCAGCCGGAATAGCAGGCGGAGAGGGCCCCCAGGCCGATGAGCGTGCCGGAGCGCGCGGACGAGAAGCGGATGGCCGCCGTGTTCGGGATGCCGCTCATCGGGGTCGGCGCCCCTCCCCCTGGACCCAGGGTTCCGCGCCGCGTCGGCATCTTGCTTGATGCCCTGGCGATTCCCACGCCGCTGCTCGGTACGACCCCCGCCCACGTGCGGCCTCGATCCGAGGTGTGCAAGAGCACCCCCGTGCCAGACTGCGGGTCCCAGGCGGGCGTCGATCCAGAGACCCAACCGTGGCGTGCGCCGGCGAAGCTTATGCCAAACAGGTGTACGTTCCGGAAAGACGCCGCCAGCGACCAGGTGCGACCGCCGTTGGTGGTGCGCAACACCGCGCCGGGATGCGAGACGGTCCCGACTCCCCAACCGTTCTCGGAGGTGAGAAAGTCGACGGCCTCGGTCGGGACCGGAGCGGGCAGTTCCTGGCTCCAGACGACACCGCCGTCCACGGAACGCAGGAGCGCCGAACCCGTCACGGCCCAGAGGCCTGCGCCGCGGCCTGGAACAACAAGGAGGTGAAGTGGGTACTCCACCGACCACGTTGTGGCCTGACTCCACGTCGCACCGCCGTTGGTCGAGCGCATCAGAGTCGTTGCGGGGCCTGCGCACGCCGCGAGGTTGACCCCCCGGGCCACGATGGTTTCCGTCTCCGACGCCGCAAAGGCGGGGGCCGCGACGTTACATTCTGGCTGGCCGGCTGTTACCGCGATCCAGTTGCGGCCACCGTCGGCGGTGCGGAAAACGGCGTTCACACTGCAGTCGGCCATCCCGCACGTGCCTGGGACATAGATACTCGCCCAACCCTTGCGCGGCGAGACGAAGGTGAGTGTGCCAACGGCCCCGGCCGTGGACGCCCGGTTCGGTAGGGGAAGCGTGCCGGCCAAGGACCAGGACAACCCGCCGTTGGTGCTGCGGACGACGCGCGCGATGCCCGACCGGCGTCCGGGCCCCACCGAACGGGGAGAACCGGCTTCCAGGGCCCAAAGGGCGCCGCCACCCCGCGCCAGAGCGACCACCGGAAGGGACACGTTCGACGAACCTGGAGGGACGCCAGGGGCTGTCGCACGAGCGACAATGGGATCCGCCGCGGTGATCGGAAGCCAGCTACGCCCCCCGTCCAGGGTGCGCAGCAGGGCGCCGCCGCACACCCCGGGGACGTCCGAGGCACCGGATGCGCCGACGCGGCACCCGGTACGGCCGGCGAAGCCTTGGTTCGCGCCGGTGAAATAGAGGGCGTCGATGCCGGCGGCATGCGCAGAGACGACGGTCCAGCGGCGCCCCGCGTCCTTGGTGGCCAAAAGCACCTGGTGTTCAAGTTGGCCCGGCCACGGCGGCGGTCCGCACGCCGGGATGCGGTCCGCCGGCACGGCCAGGGCCCAGCCGTCCAAGCGATTGGCGAATGTCAGCATGAGTACGGCATCCGGACCCCGATATTGAACCGTCCACGTCGTTCCGCCGTCCACCGTTGACTCGATAACGCCGCCCTGGGCGGTGGCGGTGCTCCCGGCGCCGCTGCAGCCCAGGCCGACCACGCCACTGGCCCAGCCGTCGGTGCTGGTGGCAAACGCGGCGTCGGTGAAATGCACCGCCGGAAGGTAGTTGCGCGGCGCCGTCATGGAGGCGGCCCGACCGACCGTCACGGGTAACGCGGCCGGCGCCGTGGTGGCGGACGCGGATGCGTTCGCGGCATCGGACGGTGCGCGCAGCGCGGATCGGGTGGCAGACGGCGCGGGCGACGCGACCCGCGCTGCGGCAGCCCCCCGGTCGTACGGCAAACGCGTCGCCGCACACCCTGCAGCGACGGTCGCGAGCGCCGCGCACGTCGCCGCCGCCATCCAGCGGCGGCACCAGAGCGCCCGGATTGGGCGGGACTTCATCGCATCCACCTCTGCCGGAGGTTCGCCCGAATCAGGAGGGCTTCACGGCTGTGGACGGCGCGGTTGGCCACCGGGTTCCCTGCACAGACCCGGTTCGGCGTGCGCCCGTCCCGGCCTCCACCCTCCGCCCCGCGCCGGCTACGGCCACCGCCGCCACGTCCGTCTGCGTCGCGCTCCTGCCACCACAGGCGCGACCAACCACGGGCCGCAGAACCCGGTACCCGCGTCGACCCTGCCCTTTCTGCCGCCCGTCTCCCCTACGCCCTCGCTGCGACCGCCGACACCGTCCTGATCACCATCCTGCCGCCGTCGGTCCAAAGCGCACCCAGCAGTCAGCCCGCGCGCAAGTGCTCGAGTACCCGGGCAAAGTCGGGCGGCGGCGGCGCCTCGAAGGTCAGGGCCCGATCCGTCACCGGGTGGCGGAACGACAGGCGGAAGGCGTGCAGCGCCTGCCCCTGGAGTTCCAACCCCGCGGCGCGGTCGGCCTCCGGTCGTCCGTAAAGCGGATCGGCGGCGACCGGAAACCCGCAGAAGGCCAGATGCACCCGGATCTGGTGGGTGCGGCCGGTCTCCAGTCGAACCTCGCAGAGGGTGTAGGGGGCGGAGGGCCCGCCCAGCCGCTCCAGACAGCGCACGTGGGTGCACGCCTGGCGACCGTCGGCAACCACCGCCATCCGCCGACGGTCGGGGGCGCGCCCGATGGGGGCGTCAATGCGCAGGCGCTCCCGGGGGCTGCCGCGCACCAGCGCCCAATACTCCCGCACCATGGTGTGCCGACCGATCTGGAGCCGCAGACCCGCCCCGGCCTCGGCCGTCCGCGCCACCACCAGCAGACCCGTCGTATCCTTGTCCAGACGATGGACGATCCCGGGCCGCACGTCGTCCCCGAACTCCAGCGAATTGCGGCCGGCCGCCGCCGCGTCCTCGGCCGCCACGCCCTCCAACGACCCGTACCGGGCGAGCAGGGCGTTGACGAGCGTGCCGCGCGGGTTGCCCGCCGCCGGGTGCACCACCAGCCCGCGCGGCTTGTCGATCACCGCCAGGTGTTCGTCCTCATACACCACGCGCAGGGGAATCGCCTCGGGCTCCAGGGACGGCCCCGGGGCGCGCGGCACCCCGCCGACCTCGACCACCGCGCCGGCCGCCAGCCGCTGGCCGGCCGACCCCGGCCTGCCGTCCACGCGCACCATGTCCATCGCGATCGCCCGCTGCACCGCGGTGCGCGAGAGCCCGGGCGCACCCAGGGCCTCGGTCAGAAAGCGGTCAAGCCGCTCCGCGCCCCGGGCCGCCACCAGGCGGCAGGGGAAGGCCGGCGGCGTGCTCAACCCCCCCGCCGCCCCGACGGTGTCTCCGACTCCGGCCGCGGCTCCGGCTCACGCAGCGCCACCACGGCAAAGAGGATGCCGCCGACCACGATCGCGCTGTCCGCAACGTTGAACACATAGGGGAAGCCGCGCACATTCAGGAAGTCGATCACCCGCGCATACAGCAGGCGGTCCAGCAGATTGCCCAGGGCGCCGCCGAGCTGCAACCCAAAGGCCAGACCGAGCAGCGGCTGGTGGCGCGCCGCCCGCCGGCCGTACGTCAGGATCAGGGCGACCACCGCCACCGTGATGGCGATAAACAGCAGGGTCTGGTTTTGCAGCAGGCCGAAGGCCGCACCTGCGTTGTCCACGTACGTCAACGAAAACAGGCCGGGGATCACCCGGATGCTCTGACCCGTCTGCAGGTGCGTGGAGACCCACTGTTTGGTCAGCAGATCGACGAGGAAAACCGCCGCCGCCACGAGCCCGATCCGCAAGCGCCGCCCCCCTGTCGCCCTCCCGGCTTACGGATTGTAGCACGCGCGGCGGCCGGCCCGGGCGTTCAATCGGGCCCGGCCGGTTCCTCCAGATCCGCGACGCCGCCGCCCGGCCCGCCGGAGTGCGTGTCGCCGCTTGACCCATACTGCGCCACCATCTGCCAGGCGTCCTGCGGATCGAAGCCGCCCGCCGCCCGCCGCTCCTGACCGCCCAGGGGCTGCGCCGGCGCCTGCCCCTGGGGTCCGAGCGCGGCGGCCTCCGCCTCGGCGGCCTCCTGGCAGCCGACGCAGGTCAGGGCCTCCGGCCGGGCCGCCAAACGCGCGCGCGGAATCGTCCGCCCACAGCGCCCGCAAACGCCGTAGCGCCCCCGATCGAGCGCGGCCTCCGCCTCGGCCACCGTCGCCAGGTCGCGCTCCAGGTCCTGTGCGCGGCCGACCTGCTGCCCGCGCTGCCACGTCTCGGTCCCCAGATCGCCCGGATGGTTGTCGTAGCTGGAAAGCTCGGAGAGCCCCTCTCCCTGGCTCTGACCCAAACCGCCCTGACGCAGTGCGGCCAACGCCTGCTCCAACGCCCGTCGCCGCGCCGCGAGCCGCCGCCGCGCCCCGCTGCCGTCCCGCACGTCCCCGCCCCCTCCCAGGCGCCCCGCGCGCGCCCTGCGCGGCAGGATGCCCACGAACCGGTCCGGGGTTGCGCCGCCACGGGCGCTCAAAGCAGGTTGCGCTGGGCGTGCCCGATCTGGCCCCGCAGCCGCAGGACGGCGCGGCTGTGCAACTGAGAGATGCGCGACACCGACACCCCGAGGACGGCGGCAATCTCCTTGGGGGTGAGACCGTCGTAATAAAAGAGCGTCAGGACGGTCCGCTCGCGCTCGGGCAGGCCGGCCACCGCCTTGGCGACGATCTCCTCGCGGTCGCGCCATTCGGCGCTCTGGCTCGGATCGAGCGCGCCATCGTCGCGCACCCAGTCCCGCAACGCATACTCTTCCTCGCCCTCATCGCCCCACAGCTCATCCAGCGCCAGCAGACTGGCGCGCTCAATCTCGGCCAGCACGTGCGTGAACGCCTCCACCGAGACGCCGAGCTCCTGGGCAACCTCGCGATCCTCGGCGCTGCGGCCGGTCCGCGCCTCGACACGCCCGAAGGCTTCCTCGATCTGGCGCGCGCGCTGGCGCATCGAGGCCGGCACCCAGTCCATGGCGCGCAGGCCGTCCAGAATGGCGCCCTTGATCCGCGTGAAGGCGTACGTCTCGAACTTCACCCCGCGCGCGGGGTCAAACTTCTCCAGGGCGTCCAGGAGTCCGAACACACCGTAGCTGTGCAGGTCGTCCAAATCGATGTGGGCCGGCAGACCCATCGCCAGCCGGGACGCCACATGCCGCACCAGCGGCAGGTAGCGCAGCACCAACGCCTCACGGCCCTCGGCATCGGCCTGCCGGTAGGCGACGCGGGCCGCGGTCTGGCGCTGCACCCCCCCCTCGGAAGCGGCCATCGCCCCGTATTTTGCGTTCAAGCTTCCGCCCCCCCTCCTGCGTCGCCGGCCGCCGTCCGCCCCGCGGGCCGCGAGCGAAGAAACGCCAGCAACACATCGCGCAAGCCCCTGCGCCCGGTCTCCGGCGGGGCCCCCCCCACATACGCCGCCGCCAACCGGCGCAGCGCCGCGGCGGCCGGACTCGCCCCCGGCTCCAGCAGCAGGGGCCGCTGGGCCCGCACGGCCCGACCGACCGCCGCATCGCGCGGCACCCACCCCAGATAGCGGGGCGTCCACTCCAGATAGCGGCCGCACATCGCCGCCAGGCGGCGGGCGGCGTCGGCGGCGTCGCGCTCCGTCTCCGCCATGTTCATCACCAGGGCCACCTCGGCGGAGCGATTGCCGCGGCGGATCGTCTTGAGGGTCGCGTAGGCATCGGCCAAGGCCGTCGGCTCCGGCGTGGTGACCACCACGATCTCGGCCGAGGCGCGCAGCAGGGCCCGCACCAGCGGCCCCAGGCCGGCGCCGCTGTCCAGCAGGCAGGTGTCGTGCAGGCCGTCCAGTTGGCCCAGCGCCTTGACCAGCCGCATGGCCTGCAGACCGGAGGCGTTCCCAAGGGCCTCCAGTCCCGATGCCGCGGGCAGCAGGTGCACGCCGCCGGGGATGGTCACCAGCGCCTCCGCCGCCGCGCACGTCCCGGACAGCACGTGCCCCAGGTGGTGGCTGGGGCACAGGCCGAGCAGCACGTCCAAACTGCCCAGGCCGCTGTCGCAATCCACCAGCAGCACCCGCCGGCCGAACTCCGCCAGGGCGAGCCCGAAGTTGAGGCTGAAGCTGCTCTTGCCGACGCCGCCCTTGCCTCCGGTCACCAGCAGCAAGCGCTGGGCATCCGGCACGGGCGGCCGCGGCGCGCGGCGCGCCGCCTGACGCGCCCGCTCCACCCAGCGAACCAAACCGTCCGCCTGCTGCGCCAGCTCCACCGGGGCCGGCATCGTCCCGGCCGCCGGACCCAGGTCATCCCGCATGGTCGTTCGCCCCCGGCCCGCCAAGTCCAGCCGCCAGACGATCCGGCCAGGCCAGCGCCAGATCCTCCGGCACCCGCTGGCCAAAGGAACAATAGGAAAGGCAGAACCCCTGCGCCGCCGGGGTGGAGAGCACCGCAGGCGGCCCCTCGCATTCGTCCAACTTGGTCAGCAGCAACCGATCGGCCAGTGGACCGTAGGCGTCCAGCACCGCTGCCGCCTCCTCGCCGCGCGTCGGAGCCGCCAGCACCAGATGAACCTCGCAGCGGGCACCGTCGGCGGCCGCCGCCTCACGCAGCACCTGCAGCAGCGAGCGCAGCTCGGCCAGACGGCGCGCGTCGCGGTGCGCCCGGCCGGGGGTATCGATCAGCAGGGCGTCGGCGTCGCGCAACCGCTCCAGGGCCCGGGCCAGGGCGGCCGGGGTCGGGGTCACCTCAACCCCCAGACCGAGCAGCCGGCCATAGGTCTGCAGTTGCTCGATCGCGCCGACGCGGAAGGTGTCCGCGGTCACCAGCCCCACCCGCCACCCCTGCTGCAGGTGCAACCGCGCCGCCAGCTTGGCGAGCGTGGTGGTCTTGCCGGCACCCGTCGGGCCAACCAGGGCCGCCAGGGTGCGGCAGCCCGCCTGCACCTGGATGGCCTGCGGCGGACCGGCGCTGGCGGGGCCCAGGCGACCGGCCAGTTCGGCCTGGCGCCAGCCCGCGGCCACCGCCGGCTCCGGCTCCCGGACGTCGAGCCGCCCGACGGGCGCCGTGGGCATGGGCGTGGGCGTGGGCATGGGCATGGGCGTGGGCATGGGTATGGGCATGGAAGCCGGCGCGAACGAAGCTGCCGCTACGGGCGCCACAAGCGGTACGGCGGGGGGTGCGGGGGCGACCGCCGGCCGCGCGACCGCGGTCGGCGCCACCTGCCAGCGTGCGGCCGGCACGGCCGCGGGTCCCTCGACCGCACCGGTCACCTCGACGCGATCGAACCGTCGAAACAGCCAGCGCCAACCCCGGCGGGGCAGACGCCGGCTCACGAGCAGCACCGCGTCGCGCCCCAGTTCCCGCCGCAGCTCGGCCACGGCCGCCGGCAGATCGTCCGCGACGAACCGTTTGATCTTCAATCTGCATCCCCCCCGGCCCACCGCGTTCAGGCCGTCACCTGAGCCACCGTCTCGACCTCGACCTCACCGGAGACCTCCGCGGTCGAAACGACACGCACCTGGGGCAGACTCCGCGCGATCAGCCGCCAAAACAGAGGCCGCGCCGCGGGCGTCGTCAGCACCACCGCGGGCCGGCCGCGGGCGGCCAAAAGCGGCAGACCCTCGGCCAGGGACTGCCGGATCGCCTGCAGGGCCTGGGCATCCAACGGCGGCCCGCCCGCGGCCAGACCGCAGAGCCGCGCCTCCAACTCCGGATCCAGCGTCAGCACCTGCAGGCGGCCCTCGGCCCCCCCGCAGTCCCGCGTGATCTCGCGGGCCAGCGCCTGGCGGGCCCGCTCGGTCAGGACATCGGGGTCCTTGGTCTGGGCCGACCCGTCGGCCAGCGCCTCGAGCACCGCCGCCAGGTTGCGAATCGGCACGCCCTCGCGCAGCAGATTCTGCAGGACGCGCAGCACCTGCCCGGTGGTCAGCAGCCCCGGAACGAGTTCGTCGACCAACGCCGGCTGGCGCTGGTGGACCAAATCGAGCAGCCCCTTGCAGTCCTGGCGCGACAGGATCTCTGCCGCGTGCCGCTTGCACAACTCGCTGAAGTGCGTCGCCAGCACCGTCGGCGCGTCCACCACCGTCGAACCGGCCAACTCCGCCCGGGCCTTGTCCGCCGGTTGGATCCACAACGCCGGCAGGCCGAACGCGGGCTCGCGCGTCGGGATGCCCTGCAGGGCGTCGTGGCCGCCCGTGCCGGCGTCCATGGCCAGATAGGCGTCGGGCTGAAGTTCCCCCCGCGCGATTTCGGTGCCGCGCAGCTTGATGGCGTAGGCGTGCGGCGGCAGTTGCAGATTGTCGCGCACCCGGACCAGCGGCAGCACCAGACCGAGTTCCAAGGCGATCTGCTTGCGGCACAGGGCGATGCGCGCCATCAGTTCACCGCCGCCCTCCCCCTCCGCCAAAGAGAGCAGCCCGTAGCCGAGTTCGATCTCCAGGGGATCCACGTCCAAGAGCGGCAGGGTGTCTGCCGGGGTGCGTCCGGCGTCGGTCGCCGGGCGCGCCGCCGCCGGCGCGGCGCCCGCCGCGGCCGCCCCCTGCGC
>DAHWHT010000041.1 GCA_027335515.1 Clostridia bacterium | reverse complement strand
GAGCAGCGGGAGCAGGGGGCGCAGCGCGGCGCGGGCCCAGAAGGCCGCGGTGAACGCGATGGCGGCCAGGAGCGCGCACTGGATGATAGCGAGGAAGCGTGGGCCGGTGCGCAGGACGGGGACGGCGCCAGGCGGCGTTTTTGCGCCCCCCCCTCAGGATGTTTGCGAACACCAGGGTGAGAATGAGCCGGGCCATGTGACCGAGCCGCAGGTTCCGGCGGTGGCCTGCACCGTCATGGTCACGGAGCTGCTCATGCCGATGAGCCGGGCCAGGGGGTCGGGAAAGGACAGGGTGCCGACGACATTGACCGTTGCGGGACTCCCGGATGGCGGGGTGTTGTCGAAACTGACATGGAAGCCGGTGGTGGTCGCGCCCATCAACAGGTCGGTGTTATTGTTCCAGGCGTTGCCCGCCGCGGTGGTGGCTGGTCCCGGGTTGATGATGACGGTATAGCCATAGATGTTGCCGAGCGCGTCAACCTGTTCGGTGACGGTGGTTTGTTGCGCCGCTGCGGTCGCCGCCGCGTCCGCCGCGATCTGTGCGCCGCCGTGCGCGGAGACCGCTTCGACCATGGCCACTGAACCGAGCATCGGCAACAGGACCATGATGGTGAACAGGACCCCCAGGGGTAGGACCTGCCCGCGGCGCGTTTTTCCCACCACCACGGGGGCAGCCTCCTAACAGGTTGTCTCTATTCAACCGGGAACGTGGCGGAAGCGTTGATGTCGAAGGCGTTGGAGTATTGCACCCCGAGCGTGTGCAGGATGGCGGGGAACAGGTCTGGCGCGGCGTACCAGACTTCGACCGTTTCCAACTGCCCCTGCGCCGGGCATGACTGGGCGCTGACATACCATTCCCCTGGAGAGGCGGAGCTGATGTTCATGGCGCCTGGGTTCGACGAGCCGGCGACTTGCTGCCCCCCGCCCTTCAGGTCGTCGTATGCCGCGGTCTGTACGTCCGCGGACACATTGCCGCCGTCACCGCAGTCGATGGCGGCGACGCGGGCCGCATCCCGCGCCGCGTTGGATGTAACCAGCCGGGCGACGAATCCCTCGATCATCGAGACTCCTCCGAGAATGATGATCATCAGCAACAGGGCGACGAGGGCGAACTCGACCAAGCCCTGGCCGGACCGGTCCTTGAGGCGTGTGCTTAGCTGCACCCCTGTGTTCCCGAGGTTAGCGTGTAGGTTGCCGTGCACATGCTGTGCCCTACCGCGCCGCCGAAGGTGAATACCGCGTCCCCGGCCAGAAGGGCCACGGCGCTGACAAGCAGGAAGTATTCCATGACTCCTTGCGCGCGGGTTGAGCACAGCCGGATATAGACCATCGCGTAAAGCCGGGTGCAATAGAGTCGGGCTCGTCGCACAAACAGCCCCTCCTTGCCCGCATGGTTATCCGCAAGGCCCGGCCACCGAACTGCTGAAATCGCCGATGGCCGCTGTCGACGTGATGTTTTGAACACACTTCTGTCCAAGAGTAATCGTTTGGCCCAAATTGCCGCCGAAGGTGAAGATGGCCACACCGGTCAGGATCGCCACTGCGCCGATGAGCAGGAAGTATTCGAGCAGCCCCTGCGCTCCGCGATCTCGGATGCGGCGCAACAGGCGGGCGCGGATGGACACACCGTTTTCCTTCCTTCCTTCAATTTGCGTCGGCGCAGAGGGGGGAACCCCACTGCGCCGACGGGCTCAGGGAACGGTGTTGGATGCGCGTCGCTGACTGTTTGGGGAAGCGTGAGATGGCGTGTCCCCAACGTGGGACATTTAGCAAGGACCGGAGCTTGGGGCCGTGAACGCCCCCGTCGAGGTTGTCGAAGAGTCCATTTGCGCGATGTTCGTGGAGCACCTCTGCCCCTGTACGATCTGGTTGCCCAGATTTCCGCCGAAGGTGAAAAGGGCCAGGCCGCCGAGAAGGCCGACCGCGCCAAGGATCAGGAAGTATTCCAGCATCCCCTGGGCGGCGCGGTTGCGCAGGCGGCGTCCGACATAGGCCAAGGCGCGACGGATACGGGTGATATACGTGGCTATCACCTCCTTTTCGCCGATTTTGGATTGTGCCGGGCACCACCCCCTTCCCGGCTTGCGGCGCGCGGCGGCGCCGCCATCCTTTTTTTTTCGGCTTGGCGGCAATGGCGCCGCGGCGCAAGCCGCCGGCTTCAGCCGTGTGGCTTGCGCCTTAGTGCAGCACGGAGATGGCTTGATGCAGCATCGGGAAGAGGACGATCAGGAACACGGCGGGCAGAATGAAGATCACGATGGGGAACAGCAGCATGACGGCGGACTTACCCGCTTTTTCCATCACCCGTTCCCCGTGTTCGCGCCGGACGCTAGCCGCGCTGTTGAGCATGTGCTCGGCGCATTCGGCGCCAAGCTGCACCTTCTTGATGATGGTGTCAATTAGTGTATCCGCGTCGCGGTTGTTGAGGACGGCCTGAGCGGCCCGCAAGCCGTCGTCAAGATGACCGCCGACGTTGGTGGAGAGCACCGCCGCGGTGAACGCCTCGCTGACGGGGCCGGGGAAGCGGTCCGCGACCTGCTGGGTCGCGACGGTGAACTCGGCTCCGGCCCCCATGGCCATAGCCAAGTATTCGATATAGGTCAGGATCTCGGACGCGATACGGCTTTTGCGTGCAGACAGTCGCTGGTTCAAGTACAGCGAGGGCATCGCCGCCCCGAGGCCCCCCATGGCGACGGGCAGCAGGATGGCGTAGCGTGGCAGGAGGATGCTGACAAGCATGCCGAGCACGGCGCCGACGGCGCCGGAGGCCCAGGGCAGCATGCGCCACGCGGGCGGAGAGACGCTAATGCGCGCCCACTTGAGCCTTTGCGCCAAAACTTCTGGTGCGCGATTGCCGGCGATGTGACTCAATGCGTCTTCGGCTCGTTGTCTCAGCATGGCGATTCGCTGGGCCTTGTCCGTTTCTCGGTACAGGGGATCGGTGGTGGTGGTATTGAGTCGGCGGGTGGCCAGCATTTTGGCGCCGCGTCCGGCGATGATGGCCAGAGTGGCGAAGAGGATGGCCAGCCCGGTCAGTGCCGCGGCAAGACCGCCCAATCAGATCACCCCTTCGAAGCTGCGGCGCAGGATTCCCTGGGTGACGATGTAACCTGTGACGACCCATGCGGCCAGGAACATGAGCTTGACCTCGCCCCCGGGGGCCTGCCACTGGGTCATCAGTTGCGGCGCCTGCAGATGGACCCATATGTAGGCGAGCAGGGGCAGGGTGAAAAGGATCTTGCCCTGGATTTTGACCATGGCCAAGGTGGAGGAGATGCGGGCGATGGTGAGGCGGCGCTGCCGCAGGACTTCGGAGATGCGCGTCAATTGATCGGCCAGATTGGCACCCATCTCCAGCGCGATCTGCAGGGATGCGACCAGCAGCCGGAGGCTGGGCGCGCCGGGCAGGCGCCCCGGCATCCGGCCGAGCGCTACGTCCAGCGGGGCGCCTATGGACACGTCCTGGATGACACGGCGCAATTCCGTGCCCAGCGGTGCTTTGAAGTCCGCGGCCACCTGGCGGAACGCCTGGTCGACGGTGGCGCCGGATTGCATGTTCTGCGCCAGCAGCGTGCAGGCATTCAGGACCTGCTCGTCGATGACCTGCATCCGTTTCGCGGCCTTGCTTTGCAGCATTATTACCGGCAAGTACAGGCCGAGAGCCATCCCCCCCACGCCAAGCGGGATTTGTCCCGTCGCGCTCCAGATAGTGAGACCAAGCGCGGCGCCGGCCAGCGCGGCGCCGAGGAGGACCGACGCCGGACTGGTGTCGTCTCCGGCCCGCTGCTGCAGGGTTTCCAGCCAGAGCATGGTCTGAGATGGCGGGCGTGTTTTGCGCTTGGTGGATTTCTTGGCGACTTTCCGTGGAGGGGGGGAAAGCAGCCCGGCGTGAAGATTGATGGAGTCGGAAACCTGGACTCTGCGTTCCTGCTGCCGTTGCACCACCACCAGCGCGGCGACGAGAATCGCCGCGGCGCCCAGCATCGCGGCCAGTGTCGGCATGTTTTTCTCCTTATGTGCGGGAGATTCAATCTCGCAGCAATGATGCCCAGGATGGTCGGTTCCCGGTGGGCAGGAATCGTCCGTTACTCCATGCGTACAGCGGGGTGATCCGGTAGCTGCTGCTGGGATCGTAGCCGTCCAGTGAGACGATGTCGTGCAGCGCCCTACGGTCTCCGTGGCGGCTGTCGCGCCCGATCTGGACGATGAGTTGCAGGGCGGTAACATATTCGCGGCACAGCCGTTCGTCAAAACCGGTGGCGCTGCGCAGCAGCCCTTCGAGGCGGTTGAGCGCCGCGTGAGGGGTTTGCGCGTGGATGCAGGTGATGGAGCCCTCGTGCCCGGTGTTCAGGGCGGTGATGAACGCGGCGCCTTCGATCCCGCGCACCTCGCCGACCACGATGATGTCCGGGCGCATGCGCAGCGCGGCCATGACCAGTTGGTCCATGGAGACCAGTCCGACATTCTCACTGTTTGCCCGGCGGGCCTGCAGCCGGACGATGTTCGGCGTGGCGTCGGAGAGTTCGGGCACATCCTCGACGGTGACGATGCGCATGGAAGGATCGATGAGTTCAGGCAGCAGACGCAGGAATGCGTCCATGACGGTGGTTTTGCCGGTGCCTGTGGGGCCGACGAACAGGATGTTGATGCGGTTGCGCACACACAGGCGCAGGAAATCGCCGGCATCGCGATCGGTGACGTAGGGCTCCGCGGTATATTCGCTGCCGAACAGGCCGAGATTTTGGTCGCGGCGCGGGATCATGCCCTGCTCTTCCATGTCCGCCACCGAGGGGCGGTCTGCGGACGATTTGTGCACGCGGATAGTGGCGCAGGTTCCGCGGGTGGCGACCCCGGCCAGGATAGCGTTGAGGCGGTTGCCATCGGGCAGTTCGGCGTCGACGATGGGTTCTCGGAAGTTGAACTGGCGGCCCGCGTCCGCGGCGAGGCGCTGGACGAGACCGAGTAGGTCTGTCTCGTCGCGAAAACGGACATGTGGCATCATCTGCTTGGGTTGTCCAGTGACGGCGATCCATACCTCGTCGTAGCGGTTGACCATGATCTCCTCGATCGCGGGGATGGCCAGCAGGGGTTGGAGCGGACCGTATCCCTTGCCGATGTAGGAAAGCAGTTCGTCCAGCAGGCGTTGGCGCTGACTGCGGTTCTGCAGGCCCTGTGCGTTGAAGACGGAGGACGCGATGTCCTGCACCAGGGAGCGCATGGCGTCGGTGCTCAACAGCCCTCGATCCGTTACCGCGTCGGTGACCCGCTGCCGGATGTGGCGCAGCATGGCCTCTTCCTTTTCTTGATCGACGCGACCCCGGTCTTCGAGCCGCCGCCGCGCCTCCGTAGGGGGCGCGGCGGCGGGCTGAGCGACTGGCTGGGAGACCGGCTGAGCGACCGGCTGGGAGACCGGCTGGGAGACATGTGTAGTGAAGCCGTCCAGGCGAGGAGTCAGGTTGTTCCAGTCTGGCATCGTGGCCCCCCTCCTTTTGGGAAACGCGGAGCTTAGAAAAGTCCGAAGAGTTTGTGGCGGCGTTTGTGGCGCTTGCTGTCCAGGGTGGAGAGTTCCAGGCCGAGGCCGGGCAGGATGTCCGGGGCGACGCGGCGCAGGGCCTGGCTCCACGGGCAGTCCGGGGATTCCAGCACGGTGGGCTGGTCGATGTCCCGGGTCCGCTGCACTTCAGGATCGTCGGGCAGTTCAGTGCCGCAGCAGGTTACGAGTCCGGCCAGGACGTTGGATGCGTCTTGGATGGTGATCGCGTTGTATTTTTGCACCCTGTTGAACAGGGCCCACGCCTTGCTCAGGTCCACGCCGCGGCGCTGCAGCTCGTGAAGGAAGTCGCGGGTCTTGCGCAGTGTGGCTTTGTCCAGGTTGGTCACCACCAGGATGCGCGTGGCCATCGAGACGGTGGTTAGCAGCGGCCCGGTGACTTCCGCGGGCAGGTCGACGATGGTCACGGTGTGCATGAGCCGGAGTGAGTTGAGCACCGTCGTCATCAGCGCGGGGGGAATCTCGTCGTGATCCTCGATGCTGGCGGGGGAGCCGACGACGCGGAGGCCGCTGGGCAGTTCCTGCACCAGGGAACGAAGCACATCGCCGGGGTCCACCGTGCCGCCGTCTTTTGGCGCCAGAGCGAACCAGTCGGAGAGCCGCGCCTTCTCCTGCACCGTTGGGCCGAGCAGCAGGTGCGTGGTGCCTGAGTATCGTTCAACGTCGACCAGGCAGGTGGGGATGTGGGATGAGGGGCAGGTGGCGGTCAGTGTGGCCAGGTTGCTGGAAACCTGGCTCTTGCCCGTGCCCCCTTTCCCGCTGCACACGGCCAGCAGGGTCGAGGGGGCGGCGATGACCTGGACGCGGGGCGGCGCGGAGCCGGCCCGCACCTGCAGCGCCTCTTGCATCGTCTGTTCATGAGCCAGGACAGAGGAGACGACGGTGACCAGTGCCTCGGGAGAGAAGGGCCGGGAGATGGCGGAACGGATCCCGCGGGTGACGGCGGTGTGGTGCAAGCTGATCAGCGCCTGTTCCGACTCGGTGCTGGCCAGATAGACGCCGATCTTGGGAAATTGGCGGGCGATGCGTTCCGCCACGGCCAGGCCGGTCTCGTTGCCGGCGAGGCCGTGATCGACCAGGACGAGGTTGACGCCGAGTTTGGCGACAACGTTGTTCAACGTTTCTTCGTTGCTTGTTTGGTTGACGAAACGGATGTCAGGATTCTGCTGGTATTCGCGAACCAGATCCTCCCCCCAGGAGGAATCCGTGGTCAGAACGGCGGCGCGCATCGCGGATCCGAACCGTGCCCGGATTGGGCTCATCTGTTCATTCATCCCGTCGCCGTCCCTCCCGCCGGAACCACCGCGCCTGGCGACGCGGCGCCGGTGACGCTGGGGTAGGTCTTGTTCGCGGCGGCTCCGCCGTTGAGCAGGGAAGTACTGCTCACGGAGCCGATGGTTACGGTCTTGCTGTCTGGCGCGTTGAGCACGACCAGCAGGCTGCCCGCCTGTTGGCTGAGCATGAGCCGTTCGATCTCGCCGGGAGTCATGGCCAGAACGAGAAGGCCGGAGACGGCGCCCTGCACCGCGCCGCCCGCGGCGCCGCCCTGCCGCCCCAGGATCAAAACGCGCTTGGCCACGGGATAGGCGACCGATTTCTTGCTGGCATCCCGGATGGTGCCGAAGATGCTGACCCAATCACCGGTATGAACGATGGCGAATCCCTGCGGCTGCGTCAGCGAAAGGGTAACCGCCATTTCGCGTTGCAGATTTCGCTGCGTAGTTACCGCGGCGGTGAAACGGCTCAACGCGGCATTCGCGGAGACAGACATGGGGGGGACGGCGGCGGGGGCGCCGTCCGATGTCAGCAGATCGGCCGGCACCCCGGCCGCCGCGGCGGCCTTGCGGGCCGCTGCCACTGCGGCGGCGGCCCGTTCGCGGAGATTGATCAGCCGGGCATCGTAGGTATGGGTGATGCCGCGCAGCAGATCCAGCGGGGAA
>DAHWHT010000030.1 GCA_027335515.1 Clostridia bacterium | reverse complement strand
TCGTACCGGCCCATGAGCCCCTTGACCGCGCGCACCCGCTGGCGCAGGAACTGCGGGGCGACGCGGGCCAGCAGCCCCTGCGCCACCGCCGGCGCCTCGTCGATGCGATTGGTCCGCTCCCGCGGGTCCGCTCGCAGGTCGTAGAGTTCGTCCGGCTCGTCGCCTGGCCGCCGCACGTACGACCAGCGCCCGTCGCGCACCGCGCGGTCCACCGCCGCGTGGAACCCGGACACCGTCACGTCGCGGTGGGTCTCCGCCCCGCCTGCGGCCACGTCGCGGAAGCTGCGTCCCGTCATGGTCTGGCCATAGGCGCCGAGGCCCAGGAGGTCGAGCAGCGTCGGCAGGACGTCGGGGTACTGGACGAGGGTGTCGGTGACCCCGCGGCGGCCGCCAGGCAGGTGCAGCATGAACGGCACTTTCAGCAACTCGGAGTACATGCGGTCGGGCCCCTTGAGGAACTTGCCATGGTCGGCCAACGGGTGCCCGTGGTCGGCCAGCACAAGGACGACGCTGTCCTCCAGATAGCCTTGCTCTGCCAGTGCGGCCAAGACCTGGCCGAGGGCGGCGTCGACCGACGCCACCTCACCCGCGTACAGGCCGCGGATCTGGTCGACCTGCTCCGGCGTCGCCCAGTCGAGGGCGCGCCCACCCATCGGCATCACCAGCCGCGGCCCGGCGTAGCCAGCCGGGCGGTACAGGTCGGACGGGGCGGGCGGGTCCCATGGCTCGTGCGGGTCGAACGAATCGATCCACAGGAACACCGGGCGCCGGTCGCGGTTGGCGCGCAGCCAGTGCACCGCGCGGTCGGCGACCTGCGCCGCGAACCAGTCGCCCGGCCGGTCCCGGCCAAAGCCGTCGGTGTTTGCCAGGTACTGGGCGACACGCCCGCGCCACCGCGCGTCATAACCCGGCGTCACGTAGTCGTCGACCGAGCGCCGGGTCGGCGCGGACACCCACGGGTCGTACTCGTTGCCGCGGATCCACTCGTAGGCGTGAAACCCGCGGTGGAAGTTCATCCCTGGCGCGCGGTAGTGGTAGGTGTCGCTGACCAGGGCGCAGGTGTAGCCTTCGGCGGCCAGGATCTCCGCCGCCGTCAGGTCTGTCGGCACCAGCGGCTGCCAGGCGCGCTGGTGCAGACCGAAGTGCCCGGTCATCAGTTCGTGCCGGATCGGGATGGTGGGGATGTTGCAGGGGTATGCGTTGGTGAAGCAGAGCGAGTGGGCGGCGAAGGCGTCGAGACCCGGTGTGGCGGGCGGCCGCAGGCCCGCGAAGACGGGGGCGTCCGCCGCGGCTCCGACGCCCGTCCCCCCGCCCAGGCGGCGGTAGGCGCCCACGTGGTCCTGCCGCAGGCTGTCGATACACACGACGATCAGGTTCGGTCGGCGCGGCAACGGTCCCACACCCCTTCTGGAGGCCGTTCCCCTGGGCGCTCGGCCACAGGGAACGGCCCTCCCTTCTCTTCCGGGCGAGCTGCCGCCTGCCGGGACTCCTGTGCCCGCAGGGTGGCGTCATTCCGCCAGGGGGCTTGGGGGGTCGAACGATGGCGCGCGCGGCCGTGCGGTGGTGGGCGGGGGCACCCGCTGCCCGCCCCGGTGCCTGCCACCGCAACGGCCGCACGATTTCGGCGGAGGGGCGACCACGGTGGCGGTGCACGGAGCGGCTCCCCAGAGCCGCCGTACGCCCCGAGTTGTCGCCAACCGCTGCTAGCCCTTGTCGCTGAGGCCGTCTGCCGAGAACGCCGCGGCCCTGCGGGTGGGCGCCATGCCGGGGGGGACTTGACCGGGTGCCGCTGGACGGGCCGCGCTGGGGGGCCCTGCGCGCGCCCTCCCGGGCGGCCCCCCGGTCCCCGCCGCCGGGGGGCTGCGCAGCCATGGTCCGTGGAGCCAGCCGCCGCCACGCCCCCAAGGGGACCGCCAGCCCAGCGTCGCGGGCCCCCCGGCCGGCTTCAAGGCGCACGGCTGCCGCTGCCCCGCGGTTCGCAGCCACGCCCAGCGCCGCCCCGCGGAACCTCACCCTGCGACGGAGGCCGCCTCCCTCCACGCCCGCAACGCGCGATCGCAGCCACGCCCTTACGCGTAGCCGGCAACCGCTAGGGCCCGGCACCCAGCCGCCTGGGGTGCGGTCGGGCCGCGCGCGCGTCGCCGCGCCAGACCGCCTCCGACCGCTACCCACCGGCCGCCCCGGCGGAGGTGCGCGCCGGGGCGGCCGGGGCACCACCGGAGGTGACCCCCATGGTGGGGGAGGCCGGAGGGGAGGCAGCCTGCTGCGGGGGCGTGGACGGCCACCAGTCCGGGACCTGCGAACTCATGCCGAAGTACATGGAAATGACCGACGGGATGATCTGCTGGGCCTGGCCCGCTTGCCACATGGCCCGGTCCAGGCCGAAGTAGTAGTCATAGATCTCCCGGGCCACGGGCCCGCCGCTGGCGAACCCCTCGCCTGCGTGGTGGATGAAGACAACGACGGCGATCTGCGGGTGGTTGGCGGGCGCCCAAGAGATCCACCAGCCGTCGGATGTGGCCCCGGGGACCGTCTGGGCCGTACCGGTCTTCCCCGCGACCTGGATGGGCTGCCCGAGAACCTGCGCGGTCTCGCTGCTGAAACCGTAATACGTCCAGTACGCGGTGCCGAAATCGGAATCGATACCGTCCGCCAACCACGCCGGATTCCTCTGCGTGACGGCGGTCATCGCCTGGTGGATGGCCTGGACGATCGTGGGGCTCAGCGGGATGCGCGTGCGGACCTGCGGGCGGGTCCGCACCAAGACCCGCCCGCTCGGCGACCGAACCTCACTGACGAAGTACGGGCGCCACAGGGTGCCGCCGTTGGCAAGGGCCGCGACGTAGTCCGCCATCTCCAGCGGGTTGAACGCGCTCAAACCCTGCCCGATCGCGGACTGCATCGTCAGCGCCGTCGTCCACGGCCCGAGCGCAGGCGGCTGCAGGGCCGGGCTGGAAACCTGCCCGGGGTCCTCCCCATAGAGCGCCGCCTGGCCGGTCAACTGCCCGAGCCCGAAGGCGCGCGCGACGCGGTCGATGGCCGCGATGCCGGTGCGCGCGCCCACGGCGTAGAAGTAGGTGTCGCAGGAGCGGGCCAGGGCTTCGGTCAGGTCGAGGTTGCCGCCGAAGACAGGGATCCAGTTGTGGAGCGCGTAGCCAGGCGCCAATTGGATGGACGCTGGACAGGGCAGGTGCTGCTGCGGGGTGATCACCCCCTGTTCCAAGGCGGCGATGGCGGTGATCGGCTTGAAGGTCGAACCCGGGGGCGCGACGTCGGAGATGGCGTGGTCGATCAGGGGGCTGCCAGGCTGGCTGAGCCAGCGTTGGTACTGGGCGGCGAAGGCACGCTGGGCCACGCTGCCGGACGGCGCGTTAGCAGCCGCCGCGAAGGCGTTGGGGTTGAACGTGGGCTCCGAGGCCAGCGCCAAGACCTGGCCGTTGCGGGCGTCGATGACGACGGCGGCGCCCGCGTATGCCTGGGGGAAGGGTCCCCCGTCGCCACTGAAGGAGCGCGTGCGCAACGCCGCCATCTGCGCCGCGAGCGCATGCTGCGCGACAGCCTGCAGCTTGGCGTCGATCGTCAGCACCACGCTGTCGCCCGGGACGGGCGCGGACAGCCCCACCCGCCCGATCGGATGCCCGTTCTGATCGAGAATCATGTAGTCCTTGCCGTCGACGCCCTGCAGGCCGAGCACCGTGCCACCACCCGGCACCGGGACCGGCCCGTTGTAGCTCTTCTCGACCCCGTCGGCGCCCGTGACGTCGCCGGGCAGCTTGCCATCCTGGACGTAGCCCAGCACGTTGGCCGCCAGTTTCGGCCCCGGGTTGGTGTCGCCGGGGATACCCGGGTAGCGGCGGACGGGCTGGGTGAGGATCTCCACCCCCGGTAGCTCCGCCCGGTGCTCGACGAGCAACGTGTACTCGCTGGGCGTGATCGCGTCCTTCAACGTCAGTGGGGTGAGCGGGCTCGCCTGGCGCACCTGGGCCGCGACCGCGTCGACCGCCCGGGGGCTCATGCCGAGAATCCCCGACAGCAGGGCCACCTCCGCCGGCGCGGGCGGCGTCTTGGTCCAAGCCAAGGCCGCGTCGAAGACCGGCACGTCGGTCGCGAGCACCAGCCCGTGGCGATCGAGAATCTGGCCGCGCGGCGCTGGGATCGACACCACGTGCAGGGACTCGTTGAGCGCGGCGGTGGTAAAGGCCGGACCGCGCACGATCTGAAGCTGCCAGAGCCGGACGATCAGACCCAGAGTGGCCAGCACAAGCAGGGCCCGTAGCACGGCCGTCCTCCTGCCCATGCCGCGGGCCGCCGAATCCGCGGAACCGTTCACCCCCTCGGCCCCCCGTGGCACTGAATGCGCGCCCCGCTCGCGCGGCGCCACCGGCCACACGGAGAGATGCTCCGTGCCGCATCAGGGGCGCGCGGCGGCATCGGGCATACCTACGGCCTGTCGATGCCCATGCGTGGATAGCGCCTGCCGCGGGCAAAGGCGCGCCGGCCCATCGCCGCCAGCGGCCAGTAGGCCAGGGCGGCGAGCAGCCCGTCATAGAGCGCCGCGCCCAGAATATGGTAGAAGACGCCGTGCAGGTGCACAGGGTGCCCCAGCGCCATCCAGAGGACCACCACCACGGCTCCGTACAGCGCGGCGGCGACCGAGGCGATGATCCAGCGCACCACGGCGCGCCCGGCATCCACACGCGTGGCAGCCTCGCCACACAGCCAGCCGGCGATGCCGGCGGCCAGCGCGAAAAGCCCCAACTGGCTTCCCCGGAGGAGGTCCAGGGACAAGCCTACGACAACGCCGGCCAAGCCACCGCGGCTCGGCCCCCCCTGCAGGCCGAGCACCAGGGCCGCCGCCAAGGGAAGGTCGGGAACGGTGCCGGCCACGGCCAGGTGCCCGGCCAGCACCGCTTGCACGGCAACCAACAGCACGAGTCCCAGCCCCACCATGAACCAGCGCACACTCATCCGCCCCCCGCGGCGGGCAGCAGGAGCACCGCACCGACGCCGCCGACGTCGACCAGTGGCCTGACGATGGCCTGGCGGACGAGTCCGAGGCCACCCATCTGGACCGTGGCGACGATGCCAACGGGCATCCCGCGGGGGAACTCGCCGCCGATCCCGGAGGTGACCACCTGGTCGCCTACCCGCACCTGGGCGCTGGGCGCGAAAAAGGTCATGACCAAGTCCGCCGAGCCCAGGCGGCCAACCGCCGCCCCCTCGGACCCCGTCCGACTGACCATCGTTCCGACGCCGAACTCCGGGTTGGTGATGAGCATCAGGTTGGCGCTGTGCGCCGCCACGGGCTGCACCACGCGGCCGACGAGGCCACTGGGCGTGATGGCGATCATCCCCACGCTCACGCCGTTCGCGCTCCCCTTGTCCAGGACGAGCGACTGGAACCATGTGGAGGGGTCGCGGGCGATCACCTCCGCCGCAAGACCCTGCGTATGGAAGCGGCTCTCGGCCGAGGTCTGGAGACGTAGCATCTGGCGCAGGGTGACGTTTTCCGCCTGCAACTCGGCGTCCCGCAGCACGACCTGCTGCAGGCGCGCCACCTGGGCCCGCAGGGCGGCGTTCTCTCGGCTCAACCACCAGAGTTGGGTGAACTCACGCGCCCACCCCGAGACGGCCGAGGACCCGCGGTTTAGGGCACGCTCCGCCGGTGTGACCGCATCTTGGAGCCAGACGGACGGAACGGTACCCACGCCCAAGCGGACGCTGGCGCCGAGCAGCCCGCTCAGCACCGCGGCCGAGGCGGCAAGCATCCACCACCGCCGCCCGAGGAAGGTATCCCGCACCCGGGCCCCTCCCGCCGCTCCGCCGAGGGGGCGCGCCCGGCGGAAACCGTCGGCGGCGGGACGGCGGGTCCGCGGGCCGTTCCGCCGCCGACGCCGGTCGTCCCGCCCCCGCGGGGCATCGCCGATTTCTGCAGGTTCTTCGGCCGGACGCCCGGAGGTCCGTGCGTCCTTCCCGCCCGTATCGTGCACGCTCACGCCGGCCTCAAGCGAGACGCTTCGGCGTCAGCAACACATGACGCAGGTGCTCAAGTTCCTCCACGACCTTGCCGGTTCCCTTGACCACGCATAGCAGCGGCTCATCGGAGACGACTACGGGCATACCCGTCTCCTGCGCGACCTTGCGGTCGAGCCCCTTGAGCAAGGAGCCCCCGCCGGTCATGACGATACCCCGGTCCATGATGTCGGCCGCAAGCTCTGGCGGGGTGAACTCCAGGGTGAAGCGGATGGCCTCGATGATGCTCGTCACGGGCTCCTGCAGCGCCTGACGCACCTCCGGAGCGGTCAGGCGCAGGCTCTTGGGCAGACCGGTCACGAGGTCGCGGCCACGGATGTCCGCCGAGGCGTCGTCG
Source organism: Clostridia bacterium (assembly GCA_027335515.1). The sequence continues at coordinate 9,456 of DAHWHT010000030.1, read as the reverse complement.
TTGACCGGGAAGGCGGCGCCGATGGCGATCTTAACGTCCTCGGCCGTACGCTCACCAATCGCCAGGTTGTAGTTACGCTTCACGTAGTTGATGATGGCCTCGTCCATCTCGTCGCCCGCCACGCGGATCGAGCGCGGGTTGACCACCCCGCCGAGCGAGATGACCGCCACCTCCGTCGTGCCGCCGCCGATGTCGACGATCATGCTGCCCGTCGGCTCGTGTACGGGGAGCCCGGCGCCTATGGCGGCCGCCATGGGTTCCTCAATGATGTAAGCCTCTCGCGCCCCAGCCTGCAGTGCGGCATCCACCACCGCACGCTTTTCGACCTCGGTGACGCCAGACGGTACACAGACGACCACCCGCGGACGCATCAGCGACCGCTTGCGGTTCGCACGCGCGATGAAGTGCCGCAGCATGGCCTGCGTGATGTCAAAGTCGGCGATCACCCCGTCCTTCATCGGGCGGATGGCCACCACATTGCCAGGGGTCCGTCCGATCATGCGCTTGGCATCCGTACCCACGGCCACCGGCTGTTTCGTCTCGGTCTTGATCGCGACGACCGATGGTTCCTGTAGCACGATGCCGCGTCCGCGCACATAGACCAGCGAGTTGGCCGTTCCGAGATCGATGCCCATGTCGCGCGATAGCACGCCCCACATCCGCCCCATCCACCCCCGGTCGTCTTGGGGAACATGACGACGCGGCGCCGGGGGCCCCGCCACGGGACCCTAGGCCCCGGTCGTCAATCCTCGAACGTCGCGGCACCCGCCGCGCGGAGACTCACAAACCCACGCCTGGCCACAATGACGTGATCCAGCACGGCGACCCCCAGGAGCCGCCCAGCATCTACCAAGCGCTCTGTGAGCAACACGTCGGCCCGGCTCGGCTCCGGGTCACCGCTGGGGTGATTGTGCCCCAGGATCACCGCCGCGGCGCTCCTGCGGATCGCGGGCTTGAACACCTCCCGCGGGTGAACAGCTACTTGGTCCAGCCCGCCCACGCCCACCACCTCTGCGCCCAACAGCTGGTGCCGGGTATTCAGCAGGAGCACTCGGAACTGCTCGCGGTCCAGGACCGCCATGTCGGCCATCTCGCGCGCGGCTTCCTCGGCAGAATTCACCAGAGCCGGCCCAGGCGGCACGCGGCCGGCCCGACGGCCCAGCTCCAGTGCGGCGATGAGGGTCGCGGCCTTGGCCTCTCCCATTCCCCTGATGGCGCCCAGGTCCTCTGCCGCGCACGACCACAATCCTGCCAGTCCTTCGCGCCCTCCGAGGGTCAGCACGCGCCGAGCGAGGTCGAGGGCGCTCTCCCCCTGCCGCCCCGTGCGCAGGAGCACGGCCACGAGTTCGGCATCGCCCAGTGAGGACGGCCCGAGGCGCAGCAGCCTTTCGCGCGGCCGGTCGGACATCGGCCAAGAGGCGATCGCTCCAACTGGCGCCCCACCCCGCCCGGCTGGCTCCATGGGGCCGCCGCCTGCTAAGGGTACATCAGATTGCGACACGGCTGCGCCCCCAAGCAGCCGTCTCGTCCGCGGCGCGCGGCCGGACTGCTCGCCGCTCCCCAGCGGCCTCGGCACACCCATCCGCCATGGCAGATCGCCCCCGCCCCGCCGTGCCTCTCCGCGAACGACGGCTGCCGGCCAGCACCGGGGCCGGCCCGCCAGCGGCGGGCGCGCGCACCGGACGACGACCGATCTGGCAGTATCTACCATGTACCCGGCGGAACTCCTCTCGCACTGGGCCGGGTCCGCCAGGTGGCGTCCCTCCGGCGGGGGCTTGGGCCTTCCACGCGCGCGAAGGTCATCGTCGAGCCACTCGGCGACCGTTTGCCGCGACGCCGGGCCCTCCACGCGCGCGAAGGTCATCGCGGTGTTACCGGGCCCGCCGGCCCCGGGTCCACGACGGCCGTGGGCGCAGGGCCCCCCCCCCGCGCCCACGGCGACGGCCCGAGCGACGGCCCACGGGGCGCGCGTCCGCCCCCCGTGGCAGTCGCCACCTGCCAACCATTGTCGCCGAGGACACTCTGGCTGGGACGCCCGGTCACCTCAGGCCGATGCGGCCTCCGTACCGAGGGCGCCCCAGGGGCCCGCTACGGAGCGCTGGCGGCCACGGTCTCTCTGGGCCGCCCGCGCGCACACGCCCGTCGCCCTTTCCGCCAACGCGCGCGGCATCCCTGTCGCCCAGGCTGTTCACCCGGCCGCCGCGAACGCCCAAGGGAAAACCCCTCACGCCCAAAGGGCGGAGGGGTCCGCGGTGCCACCTGCGTGTTCCGGCGACGGTGCGGGGCGCACGCCGCAAGGCGCACAGCGGGCGCTCACGGCTGCACCCGTCCGCCCGGGTGGCGGGAACGAACACGGGACGATGGCTGGTCCGCCGCCCGGGGGATGGTGCAACGCAGACATCCCCTCGCTCAGGCGGGCCGGCGCCCTACTCCGCCCCGTGTGCCACCCGCGAAGGCAGATGGGTGCCTCCAGGGGTCCCCCCGCCCACCCGTCGGCGGCCGGAACCAGCCTGGTGGGGATCAGGTGTTTGCCCCCTCCAGGTTGCGCAGGGCCCAGCCGGCGGCCTCCACGCGGTTGGTGACCCCCAGCTTGCGCAGAATGCTCTTGAGATGCGCCTTGACGGTGTTCTCGCTGATCTCCAGCGCCTGGGCGATCTCCTTGTTGGTAGAGCCCTGGGAGAGCAGGCGGAGCACCTCCTGCTCGCGGGAGGAAAGCCCCGCCTCACGACCGGCCCCGTGGGGTTCGTCCGCCTGACCCAGGGAGGCCAGGATACGGCCGGCCATGGTCCCCGGCACCGTCGTCTCGCCCCGGACTACCTCGCGGATCGCCTGGAACAGGGTGTCGGCCGCGCTCGACTTGAGCAGGTACCCGGCGGCCCCGCGCCGCAGGGTTTCCTTTAGGTGCTCGTCCTCGGTGGACACCGTGAGGATGAGCACGCGCGTACTCGGCAGTTCACGGGCGATCTCCGCCGTCGCCCAGAGCCCGTCGCCGTCGGGCATGTGAATATCGAGCAAGACGACGTCCGGTCGGGCCTCCAGAGCGGTCTGCACGGCCTGGGCGCCCGTGGCCGCCTCCCCGACGATTTCAAACTCGGACTGCGAGCCCAACAGTTCGCGGATACCCTGGCGCACCAGGGCGTGGTCATCGGCCAAGAGAATCCTGATCGGCACGGCTGCCTCCTCCTCACACTCAGACCGGAACTCGGCGGACGCGCACGCTGGCGTTGGCGGGATAGCCCCGTCTCCGCTACGTCCGTCCGCCCACTGAAGCGGCAACGGGTAGTGCGGCCGGTTCCGCCGCACGCCCGGGCGCGTCGGGCAGGTGCAGCACGACATCGGTCCCGCTGCCCGGACGCGAGTCGATGTGCAGCAACCCACCGATGGCCGCTGCGCGGTCGCGCAGGATGCCCAACCCGAAGTGACCGCTACGGCCCGCGCGCCGAACATCGAAGCCCCGACCGTCGTCGGTCACCGTCACCACGAGCGCGCCCGGTTCGTGCGCCAGCCGGACGGTGACGCGCTTGGCCTGAGCGTGCTTGCGCACGTTGGCCAGCGCCTCCTGGACGATGCGCAGAACCTGCGCGCCCGTGTCGGGGGCCATCCGCACCGGTCCAGGGGGCAGGAGCACCTCCGCCGCGATATCGTGGAACTGGCTCCACGCCTCGACCTGGTGCGCAAGGGCGGAGACGAAGTCGCCGTCTCCTTCCGGGGTGCGGAGGTCGAGCAGGGCTTGACGCACATCGCCCAGGGCCTCCACCGCGCCGTTGCGGATGGCGCGAAGCGCACTCTCCAGGGCCGGGGCGCTGCCGGAGTGCGCCTGGGCCAGCGCCGTCTCCGCCTTCAACTTCAGATAGGTCAGCGCCTGGGCTAGCCCGTCGTGCATGTCGCGCGCGATGCGCTCGCGCTCCTCCAGCGCCCCCATGCGCTGCGTCTCGCGGTAGAGGCGCTGGTTCTCCACGGCCACGCCAAGCAGGCTCGCCACGTTCTCCACGAACTCCTGGTCGGCACGGAGCATGGTATGGGGGGCGCGCCAGCCCACGACCACGGCGCCCAGCGGCTCGGGCCCCCCGGCCCCCACCGCGACCGCGGCTGCCAGCCGTTCACCGGGCAAGGGCGGAAAGTCGGGGAGCCCCAGGGACTGCGCGCGCTCCGGATCGGCCACGGTCACGGTGCGCCCACCGCGCACCAACCGCCAGAGCCGATCCGCGCTCGGCGCCGGTAGAGCCGCTCCCGCACGGACGAACCCCGCGGCGCTCTCTCCAACAGCCGCGCGGCAGACGGCACCACCGCCTCCCACCGGCTCCAGCCAGGCGGCGATGTCCGCCCCGGTCACGCGCCGCAGGACGTCGAGGGAATGGGTAAGGTTGCGGTCCACGCCTGGCAGCAGGGCCAGCCCCCGGCTGATCTGATGCAGGGCGTAGAGCCGTTCGCGCTCCTGCTCCAGCAGGGTATCCCGGCGCGCGACCAAGCCGAAGGCGTATTCGTTGAACACCAGAATGGCCAACCCCAGCGCGGCTCCCCGCACGGCCGCGTCCATCGGCCGTGCGCCCGGATGGCTCAGGTAAAGGACCACGTCCAAGGCGGCGACGCCAGCGACTGCCACGGCGAACGTCAACCACTTGAGCTTGCGCAGGCCGACCCGTTTCACCGCCCCACCCCCCATGACAGCGAAAATCGCCGCGCCCCGCCCCGTCTTCTCGACGGGGTCCGCGCGGGCGCCACCGCCCAGCGCCAACCCGCATGCGCGGTGCTCAGCAGTCTACCCCCGAGGGTGAGCCCCGGCGGGCGGCAGAGGCAAGCCCACAAGCCACCCCGACTTACTGCCGAACCCCGTGCCACCGGCGGCATCCCCATGCCGTTTGGAGTGATGCAACCGCAGTATAGCACGACTGCGACCGCGTTCGTCCCCGCGTGGCACCCGGTGTGGGGGGCCTAGCGGGCTGGCGCCGCGCCCCCGGAACGGCGGAGCATCCCCCGCAGCAGGTGGTGGGCCGTCGCCACCTCTGGGACGCTCAGCAGGGCGCATAGCCCGACATAGACCGCGGCCCCGCCTACTCCCACAATCAGGAGGGCGGCGGCCGCGCCTAGCCCTCCATGGCCGATGACACCCCAGAGTGTATCGAACACCAGCCGTCCCGGCAAAAAGGCCGCGATGGCCGCGCCCAACATGCGCAGCCCGCTGGCGGCCAGGCGCCGGCCACCCAGCAATCCGAAGCGGGCGCGCAGGCGGACGATGAGGAATACGGCGGCGGCGCTCCAGCCCAGGGCGGTACCCAACGCGAGCCCGCCTTGGCGCAACGGGCCCACCAGCACGAAGTCGAGCGCGATGTTGACGGCGACGGCGATGAAACCGCCGTACATCGGCGTCCGGGTGTCGTGCGTGGCGAAAAAGGCGCGATTGAAGTAATCCTGCCAAGCGAAGGACAGGGTCCCCAGGGTGAAAAATAGCAGGGCAAAGGACGTGGCGTGCGCATCCGCCAGGGTGAAGCGCCCGTGCCGCCAAATCACCAGCACGGCTTGGTAGCGGAGCAGGAACAGTCCCACCATCACCGGCACCGTTACGAAGTTGATCAGGCCGAGCCCGCGGGTCAGCACCTGGCGGAAGCGGGATTGCTCCCCCAGTCCCTCGGCGGCCGACAGGCTCGGGTAGAGGACGGTCGCCACCGAAAGCCCGAGTACGGCGTAGGCCAAGGCCTGCATGCGTCCGGCGTAGGTGAGGTCGGTCAGCAGGGCCACCGTGTGCAGGCGGCGGGCGGCGAGCCAGCGGTCGACGACGATACCCGACTGCTGGGCCAGCGACGTCAGGATGACGGGGAGGACCAAGCGGCCCATACGGCGCAGCAACGGGTCCCGCAGGTCCAGGCGCCAGCGGAGCCGGAAGCGGGAGTACGCCAGCGCCGGCCACTGCACCAGGAAGGTCGTCAGGGTGCCGACCAGGCTACCCCAGCCGACGAGCGCCATGTCGCGTGCGCCACGCACCGTGGCGAGCAGAATGGAACCGATGATGGTCAGGTTCTGGGGGATGCCCATGGCGGCGTTCGGGCCGAACACGCCGCGCGAGTTCAGCACACCGCCGGCCACACCGGACCAGGCGTAGAACATGATGAGCGGCGACATGACCCGTAGAAGCCGGACGGCCAAGTGGTACTCGCGCACGCGGTCGGCGGCCGTAAAGTGCGGGGAAACTTGGTGGATGAAGGGAGTGACCACTGGCCCGGCGAACACCTCGAGTAGCACGATCAGCAGGGCAACGGCCAGAGTGACCGCGCCGTTCACGTTGGCGGCGAAACGCTCGGCCTCTGCATCCTCCCGCCGCGCGGTCAACGAACTGAAGATGGGGATGAAGACCATCTGGATGGCGACGCCGACCGCGGCGAACAGCACCAAGGGCAGTTGCGACGCCACGATATAGGCAGTCGTCCGGTAGTCGGCGCCGAACCGGTCGGCCATTACCGTGTCGCGCAGGAAGCCCAGGACCTTGCTGCAGAGCGTGGCGGCCGCAACCAGCAACGCGGCCCCGCCCATGGCCTTGGGGATTGCGCCGAGGCCGTCGGCGCCGTCCACCGCCGGCACGACCCCGGCGCGTTCTGCGCCGGTGCCGTCCACCACGGGTCCCGCCGGGGAGGCACCCGACACGTCCGGCCCGCCGGGCGAGGCGTCCCCGCTCATCGAAGAGGGTGGGTGACGGCAGCGGTGGCGGGACCGGCAGCCTGTACCTCCGGCGCGATCCCGCCGTCTTCCAGCACGGCGCGCAGGGCCGACACCTCCCGCTGGACCGCGGCCTGCCGCCGCTGCAGGTTGCCGACGTACAGCACGATCATGCCCCACATGAGGCTATAACCGAGAAACATCCAATCCAAAGGCGACCAGTGCGACATGGAGTTCCCTGGTCGAGGCGGCGGGCGGGACACCGGGGGGCAATCCCATCCGCCCAGCGGCCAGGTTCTCGCCCCTTTCGCCCTTATTCGCTACCTCTACCGGCTCGGCGCCAAGCGGCGGGCGTGGGCACTGCCCCCCCGGCGGGCTTCGCGGTGGCACCGGCCACTGGGGCCGATGCCCTGGGGGGATCGGGTCGCGGCCCGCCAGAGCGGCGCCCGGTGGGCGCCAGCGGGTCTGCCCTCCGGGGTGGTAGACGAGGTTGCAACGTCGGGTCCCCGCATCGCACTGCCCCCTGTGAGGCCCGCGTACCCCACCAAGGAACGATTCTCCGCCGGCCGGCCGCGCCCCACCCCACCGCGATCAGCGTGGCGCCGGACGGACATGCACGCCGGGAAGCCCATCGCTGACGCACGTACAAACGGCCACCAGCCGGTCATTCTACCACAGGGCACCGCAACGGGCCCCAAGGTGGCGTCCGTTCTCGCCCGCAGCGGTTCCCCACGCGAGGCACGCGGTCCGCGAACCGAGGTGGCGCACAGCCGAGCGGACGGTCGGTCGCGGCCCCAGGCATTGGAACCCGGTCCGGCACCCCCAAGGACCTCCCCTGCGCCGCCATGGCGGCCGGCGTACACCCTTGGGGGGTGCCCCGGCCGCACCGGGCGCACAGACCACGGGAACAGCATGGTAGGACGGGCAACGTCCTGGACGCCGGGAACGGCAATCCCGCCCCTGGCGCGCACATCCCGGGCCACGCGCGCCAGGGGCGTCGGGGCCCGGCTTTGCGGAAACACCGCGCGGCGCATGCCGGGCCAGGCGGGCTACCGACGGCCCCCCGGCGCTACCGAGGGCCCCTTCCCTCCCCCCACCGCCGCCCACCCCAGTGACCGGGTGCCCGCAGGCCGCCTCGGCGGATCCCGCCGCGGAGCGTCACACCCGAAACCGGTCGCGCAGGGCCGCGACCTGCTCGGAGAGGGCCACGAGGCGCAGACGCCGCCCCAACAGCCATAGGTAGAAGACGGTGAAGGCGCAAAAGGAGTACATCAACGCGACGATCATGCGCGGCGGCATCGCGAACCCCTGCAGGGTGATCAACTCCGGGTGCATGCCCACCCACCACTGATCCGAGAAGTAGACAACAGGCACGACGCAGGCGCCGAGAATGCCGATCACCGAGGCCAGGCGTTGGCGACCCGCGTCGCCTTCCGCCGACCCGCGTATCACAAGGTAGCCGATGAAGATGAACCAAAGCAACGCCGTCGTGGTGAGCCGGGGATCCCACGTCCACCACACGTTCCACACCGCCCGCGCCCAGACGGAACCGCCGACGATGGTCACCGTCGTGAAGAGGACCCCGACTTCCGCCGAAGCGTAGGCCAAGCGGGACGCGCCCTGCCGCGCCCTGCGCAGGTAATCCACGGAGGCGACCAGCACCACGCCGAAGGCCAGAAAGGCATTCCACGCCGCCGCGACGTGGAAGTACATCAGGCGCTGCGCGTCGCCCATGGTCGCCTCGGGCGGCGCGTAGATGAATCCAAGGTACATCGCCAGCACGATCGCGGCCCAGACCACCCACCCCGGGATGCGCTCGCCGAGACTCAGCCGCTCTACCGCGTCCATCTCCGCCCCCCTCCTCCGCGTCGCCGTGGCAACGGGGCATCCACCGGCCCTGGCACATGGCGCTTCGGAACCGGACCGCCCCCCCCTCAACCGGCGGCGACGAAGGGGAAGAGGAGGGCGGGCAGGGCCCAGAAGAGCGCGGCGTAGGCCGAAAGCATCAGGAACCACACCCCGGGCATCTCGGGCCGGCCGTTAAAGAAGCCCTGCGCCAGCCGCGCGGTACCGAAGATGACCGGCGAGAGCAACGGCAGGGCGACCAAGGGCAGAAGCCCCCCAGCCCCGTCGCCCAGAGCGCGGCTCACCAGCGCCGCGATCAGCGTCCCGGCGGCGACGAAGCCTGCGCTGCCCAGGGCGAGTGCGCACAACGCGCCGGGCAGGCCAGGCCCCGGACGCACCTCCAGCAGGACGAAGAAGACAGGGACCAGCACCGCCTCGCCCAGGAGGAACCCCGCGAGGTTGGCGAGGCACTTGCCATAGAACAACACCGCCGGCTCCGCCCCGCAGGCCAGGTAGCCGTCGATGGCGTCCGTCTCCCACTCCAGCGCGAATCCCCGACCGAAGGCCGGTAGGCCGGTCAAGAGCAAGCCGAGCCAGAGGATGCCGGCGAACAGGCGGCTGAGGCCCACCGCCAGGGGATCGAAGGCGAGGCCGAAGACCAGGGCGACCAGCACCCCGTTGGCCAGAATCGCACCCAGCCGCTCCTGGCCGCGCCACCACAGCGCCACCTCGCGGGAAAAAACGGCCCGCAGCACCCCGAGCCGGGACACCCGGGTGTGGGGACGGGGAGCGGCCGGGGCTGCCGTCGCGCCCGCCGGTCCCTGTCCCGACTCGTCGGCGGCGCCGCCCGCGGGCCCGGGACGGGTCTCCGCGGCGGCGACCGGCCGGTCACGGGGCCCCGCCCCCGCACCCGCCGCTCCGTGGGCGGATGGGGGGCGGCCGCCGGCCGTCGCCGGGGCCGGC
>DAHWHT010000025.1 GCA_027335515.1 Clostridia bacterium | reverse complement strand
TGCCGGGCCTCTAGTACTACCCTCAAGCAGATAGCGTGCGGGATTTCCGGCGCGGAATGAACTCTCATTCCAGGTTCCTGTATCGTGGCGCGATGAACACAGAGGATCGCAACTGTGAAACATGGCGAACCTTGTAGCGCGAGAAACAGGCTGGCAACTTTAGGCTCCGCCATAAACCAGATAAGCCACAGATATAGAGCGCACACTGAAGCAATTCGCCACAGGATCCGTTTCTATGACTCAACCGACAGAACTCGTCGAATACATCGATGCATTTCTTCCTGTATTCGGGCGGCAGAATACGTTGAGTCAAGGTAACAACTCAGGCCCCCAAGGGAAGGGCCAGAACGGAGGGAGCCAAGGGTCCGCCGAGGCAGGCGGAGTGTCATCCCCCGTGCGCGGCGGGAGTGAATGAATAGGGTGGAAATCGGACGGGTGATGGGTGGCGGCGGAGCGCCGCCGTCGCGGTGGTCAGGGCGACGCGCCGAGAGGGACCAGGAGGTGTCCGTTGGGTCGAGGCTGTGCTGGCTCTTGCTCGCGGTGGCCGGCGGCAGAGGCAGGGCATCGGTCCACCAGGCGCGACAAGATGCTGCTGGGTGCGTCCTGAAGGCACGGCGGCAGGACCGCAGTCAGGGCGGGGGCAGCCGCCGCGAGCGCGGCGAGGGCGGAGGACAGGTCGGGGCAGACGGGGGGCAGTGCGGGCAGGGCCGGGACGGGCGCCTGGCCTTGCGGCCCGCGATCGTTCGGGGATGGTGGCACGACGGTGACCCGGGTCGGAGTGGCGGCGGGCACCGGGGGCGTGGGAGCCAACGGCACGAGATCGCCCGCGGGCGATGGCGCCGGCGGGGTGATGGGCAGCAGAGCGGAGGGCGTAGCGCCCGGAGCCAGCGCGGGGCTGGCCGCAGCGGGCAGTACGGGGTGGCCTTGCAGGGCTTGGCGCAGGCAGTCCAGGACGGGTAGGCCCTGCTTTCTAACGGTCGAGATGTAGCTGCGGATGCGGAAGAACTCTTCGGCCGCCGTCTTGCTGCGGAAGGTGCCGGAGATCTTCTGCTGGGTCTTGACCATGCGCATATCGCGCTCGGCCTGGTTGTTGCTGTATGGCACCCGAAAGTCGTGCAGAAAACGCAGCACGGCCTCAGCGCGCGCCTGCAGTCGTTCCACCAGGTTGCGGGCTTTGCTCTTTTTGGGCCGGCCGCGCCGCGGCCCGGGCGGCGGGTCCGGTAAGGGATTGGCGGCCAATCCCTGCGCGATCAGGTCGTCATAGTAGGTGGTGACAGCCGCCAGTTGCTCGGCCGACAAGTGGTCCTCGCCGGCAAGGGCCGCGGCGGCGACGGCCCGCGCGGCTGTGTACAGCAAGGCGCGCATCGCGCCAGCCCAGGGTTGCAGGTCGAATTCCCACACCGCCTGCAGTTCACGTTCGAGATGGACGTTGCAGAGCGCGTGGGCGCAGGCGAAGTTCCAGTACGACCCCCAACAGTCGTGGATCGCCACGCCGGTGAAGGCGGGCAGGATGCCAGCGGCGTGCATGGCCTCCTCGCCGCGCTTTTCGTGGACGGTGTACAAGGTGAGCAGGGCCGTGCAAGCGACGTGCGCCCAATGCAGCTTGCCCTGGACCCGGACCCCGCTCTCGTCGAAATGCGCGACTGGCTCCGCACTCAGCAACGCGCGTGTGTGTTCGGCGAAGGGGACGAGGGCGCCCGCGAGGGTCGTGTTGAGGTTGTACAGGGTCCCCTCGCTCAGCCGATGGCCGGTGAGGTCATAGACCAGTTCGCAGATGCGCTCCGTGGGGAGTAGCTGATACGTGTCGCAGTAGGCCACAAACGCCTTCAGGTCCGGTCCGTACTGGGTTGGCGCCACGACATCGGGCGGAAACTCGCCCTGGGTGACATCACCACAACACGCGCAGCGCACCGCGTGGACTTGGTGTTCGGTGACCTCCACCCGCGCCTGCAGTTCGAAGACCTGCCGCCGATCCACGGCCTCACCGGGCGGCGCCGTCGCCAAGCGGCCGCCACAGCTACGGCACCGGCTCGGGCGGTGCACCACGGTGTGGTCGGGATCTTCTCGAAACTCCAACCGATGTCCGGGGTGGCCGGGCTGACCACCGGACGGATGGCCACTCTTGGTGCGTAGGCTCTTGGGCGCCGGCTTCTGGTACCCGTCGGTCGACGGTGGCTTCCCGCTATTGCCGCTGTTCTGCCCCAGCCGTCGCTGCAGCTCTCGGACCCGTGCTTCCAACGCCTCCACATGCACGTACAGCGTCATGACCAGGTCGGCCACCTGCTCTGGAGCTGTTGCGCACAAAGCAATAATCTCTTCTCTGCTTCGCGGCGCCATGCAGTGACCGCTGCTCCTCCCAACCCGGAAGCACCCGGGTGGCATTAGCCTATTGCGGCCGTGTGGCCTTGTCAAGCACCGCTTTCATCTGACTTCCGATCACGGGGCCTGGGAGGGTAGGGCCCGGCGTTGCCGCCGGCGCCCCCCCGTCGCACCGCACGTGCGGTTTTCCCGCATACGGCGCACCGATGTCCTGTCATGACCTTGCTGTCGCGATCGCCCAGGGGCACTCAGTACCGCAGAGCTCATGCAGCCCCAGGGGTTTCAGAAATTGTCGAATCGTAATGACTTTCCCTGTAGGCGTTTTCCATGACCAGCGCGTGCCTTTCCGACCGTACTTGCGGGCCAGGTACAGGGCGATCCTGCGGCGGACGTAGTTGTCCACCTTGGAGAAGATCCGGCGGGAGTCCCCCCACCGGAAGTAGGCTCCCCAGCCACGCAGTTGCATGTTGAGTCGCCTCACCACGTGCTCCAAGTCCTCCCCCGTCGGGGTGGATTGCAGCGTGGATTTCACCCGTTCCCCGACTCGCTTGACGGCTGACGCCCTCGGCCAGCGTCGCAGACGCTTCCCGCCCGTCCGCTTCGTGGTTCCCATCCGATGCGCGTACCCGAGGAAGTCAAACCCTTGCTTTGGGTCGTTCAGGTCGACCACTCGCGTCTTGCTCTCGTTCAGCCGCAGCTCCAGCCGTCCCAGGATGCCGCGAATGACGCCGTGTGCCGCTTCGGCTGCCTCCCGGCTGGGGCACAGGACGACGAAGTCGTCCGCATACCGCACAAGCTGGCCGAGCCCCCGGCCCTCCGTTTGCCAGCACCGGTCGAAGTAGTGCAGGTAAAGATTGGCAAGCAGGGGCGAGGCCGGACCGCCCTGCGGCGTGCCTTGCTCCGTTGCCTCCCGTTTACCCCGATACACCAACCCCGCTTCTAGCCACTGCCGCACCAGCTTCCGCATCCGCGGATCCCACACGTGCTCATCCAGGAGCCACAACAGTCGTTGATGGGAGATATTGTCAAAGAAGCCCTCCACGTCCGCGTCCACGACAAAGGTGTTCCCGGTCTCTACGGCTGCCCGAATCACATCCAGGGCCTGTATCGCGGAGCGTTTCGGCCGAAACCCGTAAGAGCAATCCAGGAATCGTGCCTCCAGAATCGGCTCCAGTACCAGCTTCCCGCCGTCTGGGCCACGCGGTCCCGAATCGTCGGCACGCCGAGCGGCCGCAGCTGCCCGGGTTTGCCCGGCTTCGGGATGTACACGCGCCTGACCGGCTGCGGCCTGTACTTGCCGCTATCCAGATCATCCTGCAGCTCCCGCAGGAACCCCTCGACGCCCCCTGCCCCTTCTTCGATGGCCCGGAAACTCACGCCGTCGATTCCTGGTGCCCCGTCGTTGGCCTGCGCCTGCTCCCATGCCGCGCGCAACACGTCGATCCGGTTCATGGTCTCGTACAGCCTGCGATACCGGCTTCTTGGGTTCTGCTTCGCATGGTCACCCAGGGCCGTTAGGAATGTCAGGGTTGTGTCTCGATAGGTTACAACCATCCCGTGCTGCCCCTCCCTCTCTTCCTCCCGGTCCGCGAACAAAGAATGGGCCCTTCACCTCGCCGCGCGTTGCGCCACGCCCGGGTCATCGCTACTATGGCCCACCACCGACTCCTGACGGCCCTGCCGCCACCTCTGCCTTTGGGGCTCAAGTGGCGGGACCCACTCACCGCGGGAAGCCGTCAGGTCTCTCCAGTTGCCCCTGCATCCTTCCATCCGTGCCGTGCCCTCTACGCCGGGGATTGGGAAGCCTTCCTCGGGTCAGTCCTCCGGCTTCCCTGCTGCCTTCGCCGAACTACTCGCGGCTCGGCTCTCCCACTTCTGTGACGACGCGGCAGGCTCACGCGCTCCGGCCCGGATGGTCGCCCCGAGACTCCTGCGCTCGCTTGGTGTGGGGCCCTCCCAGGGAGCTCCCGCTCCCGTCCGCTCCTGCCTCTGTTCCCCAGCCCGCGTCTCGGGAGTGGGTGCCGTCTTTATCGGTCTTGGCAGGTGGCACGTTTCGCTGGGCCAGCTCGCTTCCTTGCTCGCCAAGCGCCGCTTGCAGCCTCTACCCTCCGCTCCAACGGGGTCGTCGCCGACCTTCGCCGGGAGGGCGGCTACGCGGCTCTGACTTTCCGCGACCGGTCTCTCACCGGTTGGATCCAGGGACCTTCACTGGACGCACAGTAGTTACTAAAAAACTCGTTAGAGGGAATGATGCCAGATGGCGTGGCTTTCTGCCCCAATCGTCAGCCTGAGCGACAAAGTCTGGACATTGCTGAATGCGCT
>DAHWHT010000014.1 GCA_027335515.1 Clostridia bacterium | reverse complement strand
GGCCTGGGTACCCGTCACCACAGTGGGCATGGTGGCACTCCTTTGCGGGAAGGTCTGGGTCCACCGAACCGATCGGCTGTCGGGGCATGCGAAGGCGCGGCACCACCTCCTTGGCGGACCGGGATCAAAGGCACTTGGCCGGGATGTCTACGGGTTCCGCTTCAGCGGCCGCGCAGGTGTGAAAAACCGCTTCCGGGCGCACCCGTTCGGGGCGACTGCGTCGGTACTGCGGGGGGGCTCGCCGAAGCAGATTCGGCCGGTTCTGGCGGCTGCTGCGGCTCAGTGTCGGTTGTCTGCCTCGGCTGGACTGCCGCCGCCGGCGCCGTCAACGCAGGCTGGTCCTGTGAGTCCCCCTGCTCCTCCGGAACGGGAGCCGCGTCCTCCTCTTCCTCCTCAGTAGCCTCGGCCCCCGGGAGCCACGTAGGCACCGCGCCGGCCTCGCGCGACTTCGGTGGATCGGCCGGCTGGAAGGCGGCCGCCGCCGACCGCCAGCCGCCGAGGTCCTGCAGGGGCATGTCCGCCGGATACTCGCCGCTCTGGATGAGCAGCGAATGCCCACTGGGCCAGCGCAGCACCTCGTCGGGCGTCAGCAGCGGCCGCGCCGTGGCGCCTTCGGACTGGGTGTGCCGGCCGGAAACGGAGCCGGACTGCATGCTGTGGCTGGACGTGCGCACCGTGAAGGTGCCGAGTTTCGCGCTGATGACCTTGGCCGTCTCCACATCGGCGGTCCGCAGAAAGAGCCAGGTGTCGCAGTTGCCGGTGATGGTCTGGTTGGCGTCGCCATACTTCTTGAGCTGCGCCAGGTCCTGGAGGGCCAGCAGGAAGCGGATGCCCCGACCGGCGGCCACGGTCAGCTTTGTGTCCATGCCCGGGATGCGCGGGATGTTGCCGAACTCGTCCAGCAGAAACCACACGGGTACCGGCAGCCGGCCCCCGTTGTCGCGGGCCAGGGCACCGAGGGCGGAATACATCTGCGTGATATACAGGGACGCCAGCGCGTTGCGAGCGCCCCCCTCGTCAGGCAGCAGCAGGAAGATGGCCATGGGCCTCCGCCCTGCGTCCGCCGGATCGTGCTCGCTTTCGGCGGTGAGCCAGGCGATACCAGGCTCGCCAAACAGCCGCAGGTGCGCCGCGGTACCGGTGAAGATGGAGGCCCGGGTGCGGTCCTCGGAAAGGGCCGCCGTCCCGTACGCACGCCGCGCGGCGTGCTCCGCGCCCAGGGAGCGGAAGTAGGCATCGAGGGCACTGCCCTGCTCCGTCGCGGGCCCGAGCACCGTCAGGAGCTCGTAGGCGGTGGCGGGATGCTGGCAGCCGGCGGGCGCCTCCGTCGCGGCCGCCAGTGCCAGCGCGGCCAGGAGCGACTCCTCGGCCTGGGGCCAGATCGGGTCCCCGCCGGACACGTCCACCCCGTAGGCAAGGACATTGCCGAAGTCCCAAGCCAACTTCGACGCCTGTTCGGCATCCCCGGCCTGGTGCGCCTGGGCGATGGCGGCAAAGGGGTTCCAGCGACCGCCGCGCGTCGGCCGCAGCAGGTCCAGCAGGACCACCTCGTAACCCTGGCGTCGAAGCCAGTCGGCGGTGTGCGCGTAAAGCTCGCCCTTGGGATCGGACAGGACCATGGACTCGCCGGCGCGGCCGAGGACCCAGATGGTCGGCAGGATGACGCGGCGGGACTTGCCGGCGCGGGTGGCGCCCAGGAGCAGCACATGGGGGTTGCCCCAATCGGGACGGGTCACCCAGGCGCGCCGCCCCTGGGAACTGACGACAATGCCAGCGGGCCGGGTTGCCCCGGCCCGCGTCCACCATGCCATGAATGTGCACCTTCCCTACTTGGTGTCGGCCTCGGTTTCGAGCGGTCGGAGGGTCCGAGGCCGATCGGCGTCCGTCCGCCAGCGGGCGGATCCGTGGGTGGCCTCGGCGGCGGGTCGAAGGGACGGGGCCCGGCGCCGCCAGGTGAGCACCCGCCACGAGAGGATGAGAAACGGGACCTGGAGCACCAGGAAGGGCAGGTGCGGCGGGTTCCAGGCGGCCATCCACTGATGGACGGTCAGCGCCGCACTCCGGCTGACCGCCCAGTGCCACCAGGCGGGGGCGAAGCCGGCAAACCGCGGGTGCAGCGGCGGCCAGTAGTACCGGGGCAGGCGCAACACGACCGGGACGGCGCGGATGTCGATGCCGCACAGGACGAAGACCACACTGAGCTTGAGCGCGACGCGCAGATACCACACGATGGCGCGGCGCAGCATGCGTCACTCCTCCTCCCCAAGCGCCCAGGCGGCAAGGCGCTGGCGCGTCGCCGCGGCGGCCAGGCCCGCCGCATCCGCCTCCGGGGCAGCCCCCGCGGTCGACGCCGGCGTACCGGACACCCCCGCCGCCAGCCTTGCTTCCATCCGATCCAAGCGCGCAGCGACCTCGGCCAGCGCATCCAGCACCGGCCGTTGCGCCTCGCAGCCGCCAGCGACCTCCCCGATGGCGCGGCGGACGGCCTCGGCCTTGCCCACGCGCCACCGTACACAGAGCTGGTCCAGCGCGGCCGCCACCTCCGGCCCCAGGCGCACGGTGAACGGCGCATCCGTCTTCGCCGCCATGGGCTTATGCCCCCTCCGCCGTCACGGCGGGCGCGGCGCCGACCATCGCGAGGTACCCCAGGGCGTTGGCATAGAGCGCGTCGGGCAGCAGTTGCACGAGCGGATGCACCTCGGCCAAGTGCGGCGCGAGTGCCTGACCGCCGCCGCCACAGACCAGCACCGCACCCAAGAGCGCGAGCCGATCCCCCCAGGCGCGGCGCACCTCTTCGGCGACCTCGGCCGCCAGGTGGCGCATGCCCTCCTCCACGCGGGCTGCGGCGTCCACCTCGCGGCCCTGGAGGTAGAGCCGACCACCGTAGTGGGACAGGGCGTCCTCAACGGCACCTTCGGGGATCAGCACCCCCGCCTGCTCCGTCAGGGACTGGCGCACCCGCTCGTAAACCTGGCCGGCCCCCAGGTCGACACTGCCGCAGGCCGCCTCGTCGGGCGCAAGCCCGGCGTCCGCCCGCCGCATCACCAGGAAGTCGGTGGTGCGATACCCCACGTCGATCAGACCGACCGGCCGTAGGGCGAGCGCCGGATCGCGGTCCAGGGCGTACTGGAACGCGCCGGCGGCCTGCGGCAGGACCCGCACCGAGCGGATCGTGACGGGGGATTCGGGCTCACGGTCCACCGCCACGATGGCGGACCGCCCCTCCAGGCTCGTACGCAGGGCGCGGCGCTGCGCGACCTGGGACCACAGCCCGAGCGGCAGGCCCAGCAGCAGGTCCACGTCCCCGCCGCCGGCGAGTAGCCGGGCGGCCGCCAGAACCTGCACGTCATACCCGGTGCGTTCGGCCGCATCGGCCGCCCAGGCGCGCCGGCCGGCCTCGCCGACCTGATAGTGGGTCACCTCTCCCCCTCGGCGAATGCGCACGGCGTGTCCGTCGGCCGCGGCACCCAGGGCGTCATTGAGTCGCGCCGCGCCGGCCTCGCGCCGACGCAGCGTCGTGGGCCATACCGCCCGTCGACCGGCGGGATTGGCCACCTTGGTATATCCGTACCCGGCATCCACGGCGAGCATCATCACGGCACCCCCTGTAGTCTCGGTCGCGGCCTTGGGGCACAGGGCCTGCAGCCGCAAAAATGCCAGGGATGTAGTCGCGGCCATGACCGCGCGACTACATCCCTGGCGGCAAACCCCGCACATCCTCCTGATACCGTGGGCATTCCGGTGTAATCGCCCAGCGACTACACCGGGACCCGCTTCTGTGGCGCTTCTCCTGGAGCCATCGGAACCAATCGTGTATGCGCCCCTCAGCGCCCCATGCCATGCACCCGCCGGCGGCGCGGTTGCTCCTCCGAAGGGCGCTGCGCATCGCGTTCGCTGCGTTCCGCTTCGCGCTGCCGGGCCAGCTCCGCCTTGGCGGCAGACCGCGCATACTCGCGCTGCAGCGTGCCGTGGGCGGCGTGCAGCACCCCCTGGGCCGCACCGCGTGCCGCCCAGCGCCGATCGGTCGCCTCCGTCTCCTGCAGCCGCTGCGCCTGGTGCACGATCTCGCGCCCGACCTTCGCGCGTCCGACGTCCCTGGTGGCCTGTGCCCCCGAGCGCAGGAGCGCGACGGCCTCCTGCCCCGCGGCCACGGCCTCCGCCGTCGGTGCCCCATCGTCACCACGCTGCGCGGCTGCGGCCAGCAGTCGCGTGAACCGGCCCCGGCCCTCACGGTCCAGGGTTGCGCCCGCCTCGTGGGCCGCCGCCTGCGTCGGCGTCGGTCCTTCACCTCCCCAGCCCGCCGGCATCGCCCCCGCGTCATACTGCGAGACCTCGGTGCCTTCGCTCCTCCAGCCGGTGTCCTCCTTGCCTGACCCGCGCGCCTCGCGCGACCGCTCCGCGTCCGCCAGCCACTGCTCACGCAGCCGCTCGACCTGGGCGGCGACGATGCCCGCCAGCACCTGCTCCGATGGCAGATCCGGCGGCGGGCCGGCCACCGCATCCACCGCGCGTTCCAGCGACGCCGGATCGACGGCCCACCAGACACCGCCCGCCGCGCTCGGCGCCTGCTCGACGTGCAGCTCGCGGAGCACCGCGGCGATCCGGGCCTGCTCCTGCGGGCCGGCCTCGCGGCCGGCGGTCTGCGCCACGGCCTGCGCCGGGCTCAGGGCCCGCTGCGCGGATCGTGCCGCCTCGAAGTTCACGTCGGCCGCCGCCTGGACGACCGCCTGGGCGATGCGGTCGCGCAGGTCGGCCAACCCGCGCGCCACGGGCACCGCGTCCGCACCCGGCTGGCGGCTGTATACCGCGGCGAGTTCCCGTGTGGCCTGCGTCCACTGCCCGAGGGTCCCGGCCAACTCCGGCCGGTCCATGACCCAGCGGGCGATCGCGCGCGCCTCATCGGCGACCTCCGCCGGCATGTATGCCAGGGCGGCCCGGCCGTGGCCGGGCATCCGGGCGGCCAGGCCCTGGATCCGGATTCCGAGCTGATCGATCTCCCGGCCGCCGAAGCGCGGCGCCAGCGATCCGTCGGGTGGATGCTCCGCCTGCACGGCCAGGCGGGCCCGCCGCTGGGCCGGTGTCTCCTTGGCCTCGCGCTCCCGCAGCCGCTCGGCGGTCGCCGCCTCGCGCTCGGCTTCCCGGGCCACCCGCCGTGCCTGCTGCGCCTCCGTCTCCGGTCCCCGCACGCTCTCCCGGGCCCGCCACACCTGGCGGCGGGCGACGTCGATGGCCTGGTCGCGCGCTGCCGTACGCAAGGCTTCGGGATCAACCCGCAGGGGCTGAAACGCCTCGCGGGCCATGGCGCGCCGGACCTGGCGCAGTTCGCGGCCCGTCAGCGTATGGTCACGACCGCCCTCACGCATCCAGACCAGAACATGCACGTGGGGGTGGCCGGCCTCCGGGTGGTGCGCGGCGACCCACCGCAGGTTCTCACGGTCGATCCCCAGGGCTTGGGCATAGCGGGCCATGTAGCGGCGGGTCAGGTCCTGCCAAGCCGCCAGGTTGGTGTATTCCAGGGTGCGGGCGTCGTCCTCGCGCAGGGAGACCACCAGCCGCCAGGTGGGTCCCGAGGTGGCGCGAACCTCGGCGCGGACCGCCCCGGCGTCGGGCACATGGCCAGGCTCGGCGTCGAACAGGCCGTGGGAGCGGGGCCGGCCGCCCATGTAGCCGATGTGGGCCTGGTCCGCCTCGCGCGCCACGTCGAGGCGACAGGCGGTCCAGCGGCCGATGTAGCGGACGTGGGCCGCGGCCTTGGCCCCCTGGGCGCCACCGGACGGACGGCCCTTGATCTTGAGAAAGATCGTGCTTTGTGCCTTCACGGCGCATCCCCTCCAACCGAACGACGGTGCGCCTGCAGGTCCTCCAGGGCGCAACCGTAGGCATGCGCCATGACTCCTTCTGTATCGCCATAGGCCGGCTCGACCCCCTTGGGCAAGAGCGGCAAGACATCGACCATGGCCGAGGCCAACCACTTGGCGGTCGCCGCTTCAACCACTGACGCCGTGGACAGGGCAGCCAGCAGGCGGACATGCGGCGTCATGGCGTCGTAGATGG
This sequence comes from Clostridia bacterium, assembly GCA_027335515.1. Next base: position 3,166 of record DAHWHT010000014.1, on the reverse strand, counting down.
AATCACGCAGCAGGTCGGTTACTTGTCCCCTCGCCGTCAAGTGCTCCTCAACGGCCCTGCGGACAACTTCAGAGAGGGAAACGCCCTCGGTAGACGCCTCACGCCGCAGGCGGCTCAGGGTCAAGGAGTCAAAGCGCACGGGGGTAGGAGCTTCCATGCGGCCGGCCTCCTGTACCTGGATTGCTCGGGCCAGCCGTGGCTCAGGGGGTGTCGGGTCCGGCCGCGGCCATGCGCTGCGCGTCGGCCTCCGTCACGGTCTCCGCGTGGTGGCGGCTCTTCAGGTCGGCCAGGGCATAGCTCCGGGCAGCATCCATGACCTCTTGGGATCGCTTGTAGGCCGGTTCGACACCCGCGGGCAAGGAGGGCAGGACCTCGATCATTGCACTGCTGAGCCACTTGGCCGTTGCGGCCTGGATGACCGCCTTGCTGGTGAGGGCGGCCAGCCGGTTGACGTGGGGCCGGAGGGCCTCGTCGACGGCGCGGCGCAAGGCGTCCGTCACCGCTCCCTCGCGCGCGAAGTGCTCCTCGACCGCGCGTCGGACGATCTCGGCCACCGACGTGCCGCAGCGTCCCCCTTCCCTACGAAGAGCCTCCATTGTCGGCGTGTCAAAGCGCACGGTAATGCCCGCCTCGCCCAGCATATGGCAACACCCTTTTCGCGGTGATTGACTCGGCGCACCGCAACTTCGCCGTAGAGCATCAAGGCGAAGCGACGGAACCGAACCGGATTCCGAACCGGCGGCGCGATTTCCGAACCGCGCTCCAGCCCTTCAGCCCCAACGCACGCGGCTTTGCCGCGTGTCTGCATGTAGTTGGTGCGTATCCTGCATTACATGTTTCGGGGTTTGGGCACGGTGGGTCGCGGGCCCGTCCGGCTACCCGAGGGACCCGACGGATGGTGCCCCTGGACCCGGCTGCACGAGGCCTCGGCGGGGGATCGTCGCGTCCCGCACTACCCCCGCGCCCGCAGACTCGGGGTCTGACTCCATCCGGCCCGGGCATCGTCCGTGTCCCCCCGACCCGACCCCTCCGCGACCCACCGTGCCGGTACGCCGAAGTGGAACCCTTGGGCGTAGCGGATCCCCATGGCGCCAAGAGCGACCGCCTCCCCCTCACGCTCGACCCCCTCGGCAATCACGCGCTGCCCAAGTTCGGCGGCCATGGCCACGACGGCCCGGATCACCGCCGCCTTGGCTCGGTCTCGGTCACAATCGCGGACCAGACTGAGCCCGAGCTTGGCCCAGGCGCCGGGGTACGCCGCCAGCCGCCGTAGGTCCGAGTCACCCTCCCCAAGGTCGTCCAGGGCCACTTCGACCGCATCGAGTACGCCGGCCGCACCCCGCTGCAGCAGCGCGGCACTACCGGCCCTGCCCTCCGGGATCTCCCAGACGACGGGCGGACTCCCAGGCGGCATCCGGGGCGGTAGAGGCCACGGATCACCACCGAGGACTGCCCGCAGGGTCTCGACAGTGACGTTCAAAAAGAGCCGTACCCCCTCGGGCAGGCTGGAGGCACCCTGCACTGCCCGGGCCACCATGCCGGCATCGAAGGCTCGTGCTTCGTCGGGATCCATGGCCTGGAGCATGCAGCGCAGGTCACGTCCCGGAGCCCGGGCCAGCGCCTCGTATCCGATGACCGCCTGGCCGTCGATCGCAACGATGGGTTGGTACACGCAGTGGACCGCAGGGCCAGGACGTAGGGTCTGCGCCAAGGAGTCCCACCTCCAAACGTGAAAGGGGGCAGCCAGTAGGCCGCCCCCTATGCCGGGCACGCAGGTCAGATCCGAATAATGATCCACGAAGGCAAAGCGGAGCCGGCCTCGAAATGACGGTGCCATGGACACTCCGTTCGATGTCAGCCGCGTGGAGGCGGACGGTACGATCCGGCTGCCGCCGGCACTGCTGGTGCTACTTGGCTTGCGCGACGGTACCGAGGTTGCGGTGCATGTGAAGGAAGGCCAGGTGATCCTGGAGCCGTTGCGGCTCGATCACCCGGCCACAGACGGGGGTATGGCTACCACACGCACATCGCGGAGGTACTCGCCGCGGCGATGTGCGGGCCCGGGATAGTGACGGGCACGGCCCGCAGGACGAACCGGCCCGTGCGGTCGGGATGCTCGTCGCCGGCTGACCTTTCGGCGTCGACTACCGGACAGCGTCGTTGCCCCCGGTAGGCGACCTACAGCGTCGTGTCTACGCCAGCGAGGCCGGTAACGAGTTCGGGCGCGTAACGTTCCAGCTGTTGGGGCGTGAGGCCAGCGCGTTCGCACAAGCGGTGCACCTCGTCGCGGTCCCGCCGGTTTTCCCAACAGGCCCAAATCTGCAAGGCCTTTCCGTAGGCGGTGAGTGCGTGCCCGCCGTCGGCCACAACGCCGAAAAGCCGCTCGGCACCCGGAAACCGCCTGGCGCGGGTGAGCGCGCAGGCGGCGTTGTGCAACGCCACATAAATGTCGCGGTCGGGACGGTTCGCGTTGAGTTGCGACCAGCTCCCGAAGAGCGGCGCGTTGTCGGGAGGGGGGGTGTCCGGACCTGGAACGCGTGTGCACCATTCGGCCAGTTCGCTCTCCAGGGCCGCGACCATCTGGCACAGCGACGCCTGGTCACCCCGGGCGTGGTGGAAGTCGACCCGGAGTGTCTTCGCCGTGACCGAGGCAAAGGCGCGGTTTATCCAGACCGGGTCTTCGGATAACACCGCATCACAGGCTTCCAGGGCGGCGGTGGCTCGCTCCAGATCGGACCTCGTGAAGGCGGCGGCTGTGGCGCGGTGCGACTCGAACCGGACGTTCCGCGTCTCTGGCACCCGGGGGACGCGGGCATTCGCTGAGACGTAGGCGTCCCACCAGAAGTCTTTGTAACCGCCAGAGATCAAGGTTAAGGCCTGCGTGGTGTCGCTGACCACCCAGTGCAGCCGCTCTGGAGCATGTGTCTCCATGAGCGCACGGAACTCGCGCTGGTAGCGAAATTGCGGGTCGGGGTCCCGCAGCATCGCGTATCGGTCACAGATGTTCCACAACGCCCAGCCGGCGTCGTCCACCGACAACTCTTCGGGGAGCGCGATGATGTCTAGGTGCGTGGCTCCCTGCCGGAGAAGTTCGTGAAAGCGGGCCTTGGTCTCGGTAGACTCACAGGACACGGCGGCCCACCGACCTTTCTGCGCGGACCCTCGT
>DAHWHT010000098.1 GCA_027335515.1 Clostridia bacterium | reverse complement strand
CCTGGGGGGGTAGGGGGGGCGGGGCGGTCGGCCGCCGTCGCCCCGGATCGTGGGAAGCCCTTGGGCAGCCGCTCAGGAAGCAGTGCGGCGGTTGCTGGCGCGCCGATCCGGATGGCCGCAGGCGAAGTCCGGGTCGGCCGCGCGGCTACCCCCAGATGCGGACCCGGGCCGAGCCGTCCGCCTCATCCCGCGTCTGGTGGCGCAGGCCGCGTTCGTCCAGATGCGGATACAGGAAGGCTGGCCGGCGGTCGTTGTGGATCTCGAGCCCCTGGCCGGGCTCCAGGGCGTCCAACGCCTGCAGGGTGCGCATCATCGGTTCGGGGGGTTCCAGGCCGCGGTTGTCCAGTTCGATCCAATCGATCCCGGTGGGTGGTTCCGGGACCTCGGCGTGTGCGGCGTCCGCGGCGGCCGAGGGGGGCGGAGGCGGGGCGGACGCGGCTTTGCTCCGGGACCGGTCGGCCGTGCGGGTGAAGTGGATTTCCCAATCGCCGGCGGGTAGCCGGCGCGCCGTGTGCGCGAAGCCTCGCAGCCGCATCAGCGCATAGAGCGGCACCGGCTCGAACGTCGCGTACAGACGCAGATCCTCGGCGGCGGTGAGCGCTCCGACGGCGTCGAGGATGCGGCGCAGCGGCCTGCGGCCGGATCGCAGGTCGTCGCGGACGTCCAGGACCCGCGTCTGGGGTGGACGGCGCGATTTCGCATCCGGCTCCCGGGTTTTCTCTTGCTTGCCCGTCATGCGGCCTTCCTCCAGACCATCGCTTCCAGTGTCCCCATCGTACCCGCCGCGGCCGCCGCGGCGGCGGTCGGCGCGCACGTGCCGCTGGTGAGCGGCGTCACCACGGTGGAAGCGCTGCGGGTGCATCCTCGGGTCGGGCCGCCCGGTGTGTGGCCCGGGGGAGGCGGCGAGGGGGGGGAGACCGAGGCGGCACTCAGCGAATCGTCGGTGCGCGAGGCCTTGCGCGCCGTGATCGATCCGGAGATCGGCCTGAACATTGTGGATCTGGGCTTGGTGTATGACGTGCAGATCGCGGCCGAGTCCGGGGCCGTCGCCGTCGAGATGACACTGACGACGCCCGGGTGTCCGCTGCACGCGGTGATCGATTCGGCGGTGCGCGAGGTGCTGGGTGAACTGCCGGGGGTGGCGTCGGTGGCGCTCGATTTGGTCTGGTCGCCGCCGTGGACGCCCGAGATGATCAGCGCCGAAGGTCGGCGCGCCCTGGGCTGGCCCGGCGCGGCGGGGTGAGGCCCGGGCCGCCGCTGGGAACGGGCGGGCGACCACGATGGGGGATGGTGGGGATGGATCCGACGCCTGAGCCGCTGGAGTTGGACGTGCGGGAAGACCTGCGCGTCGGGCGTGAACCGTTCGTGCGGATTCAGGACGCGTTTTCCGGGCTGCGGCCGGGTCAGGCGCTGGTGCTGTATGCGACGTTTGAACCGGTGCCCCTGGTGCGCCTGATGGCGGGACGCGGCTACACCGCCGCGGTGCGGGCCCTGGTCGATGGCGATTTCGCCGTGCGCTTCGAACCCAACCGCACCTGATCCCGCCGCGGGTCGGGGGCAATTTGGAGGGGGTGGACGCGGTGGCTACCCAGGTGCGGGCGGTTGCGGGCGCCGATCCGACCGGCGTGCTCAACCGCTATGCGCTGCCGAAGGTGGCGATGGTGCTGATCGCGGCGGCCGCGGCCGTCGGCACGGTGTTGAGCACGGCCATCGGTGCGAACGCGATGGGGTATCCGGCGGCGGCGGCCCGCTACCTGTTGCTGATGGGGTTGGCGACCGCCGGCGGCGGCCTGCTGTGGGCCTGGTATGTGGTCATGCCGGCTGCGCGCCAGCTGGGCGGCGCCGCGGCGGACCGCTACGCCCTGCGGCAGTGGGCGGAGTTCCGGCGGTTGCAGCGGCTTGCCTTCGTGGTCGCGGCCGCCGGGCTTTTCGCCCTCGCCCCCGCCTACTGGACGGCCCCCGCGGCGGGGCGGGGCGCCGAACGCCTCGTGCTGGTGGCGGCGGTGGCCACCCTGGGCCTTTGGGCCGCCCGCCTGCGCACCCGGCCCGATCCGACCCCGGCCGCCGTGGGGGGCGAGGCGCTTGGGAGCCTTGCCGTCGTGGCGTTGCTGCTGGTGGCCGTCGGCGCCCTGCAGGTGGGGTATGGGGCCCCGATCGTGCGGCTGGAACTGCTGTGGCGCACCCTGCACTTGGCGGCGTTTGCGGCGTGGTTTGGCGGCGCGGTGTGGAACGTCGGCATCGCCGTGCGCTGCGCCCGCCAGGACCTCTCCGTGGCGGTGGTGCGCACCGCCCACGTGCAGTTGGCGCGTTTCCGCCGCATCGTCCGCGTCGCCTTTCCTCTGCTGGTCGCGACAGGATTGCTGCAGGTCTGGCAGCACGGCGGCCTGCAGGCGGTGGCGCTGACCGGCAGCTTCGACCACCTCGCCGCGGTGAAGCTCGGCGTCGCGGGGCTGTTGGTCGTCGTCTTCATCAGCTGCCCGCTTTGGCATGCCTGCTCCCCGATCGCCGGCATCTGCGACCCGCGCGATCTGCCGGGGGGCCGCGCCGGCAGTGGCGCGCAGGCCGGGTCGCGCGCGGCAACCTGAGGTGGGGGCCAACAGGGCGCTTGGGTCGGCGTCGCGCGGGGATCCCGACGGGAGGGACATTGATGGGAGCGGCAGAGGGGGCGGGCCGGGCGCAACCGGCCGCCGGATCCGTCGGGGCCGGGTCGGGGGTGGCGACGACCCTGGTGGCGCAGGGCGACGGCTGGGAGTTGCGGCAGGTGACGGCCGCAGCGGGCGCGGTCCACGGGCCGCGGCGGGCCGATGTGGATGCCTGCGTCGTCGTGCTGAGCGGGGCGGTGGTCTTTCGGGTCGATGGTCGGTCGCACAGCCTGCACGACCACGGCGCCTTGTTCGTGCCGGCCGGGGCCCTGCGCGGGTTCGTCGCGGGCGCGTCGGGGGTCCGCTTCCTCGCCCTGCACCTTCCGCCGCCCGCGGCCGCCGACCTGGGCCGTGCCGGCGGTATGCCGTCCTAGATTCCGCCCGCCTCGGCGCCCTGGGGGTCCGTTCGCGGGGCCAGCAGGGCAAAGACCAGGGTTGCCGCGAGCGACCAGCCGGCCATGGCCCGATACAGCCCGGCCGGTCCCAGGGCGGCGGCACCCCAGGCCGCGCCAAGGTTGGCCGCGACGCTGCCGGCACCGAAGCAGCTTGCCCACAGCAGCGCCTGGCCGCTGGCGCGCAGGCCGGGCGGCGCCAGGCGGTCGACGGCCGGCACCGCGGCCCCGTAGAAGAGGGCGAACGCCGGTCCCTGCAGCAGCGCACCCGCGGTCGCCGCCAACGGGCTTCCCGCCAGCGCGACGGCGGCCAGGGACAGGCCCTGGCAGGCGAAGGCGATGACGAGGGTGCGCCGCACGCCGAGGCGCCGCTGCACCCGCGGCCCCCACAGGAAGAAGGGCACCTCGACCAGGGCGGGCAGGGCCCAGCCGGCCCCCTGGAAGACGGCGCCGCCCCCCAGGTGGGCAAGGTAGAGGGAAAAATAGGTGGAGTGTGCGTTCATCGGCACCAGCACCAGCGCGAACAGGCCCAAGAGGGTCAGCAGGGGCCGCGCCTGAAGCACCGCGCCCGCGGGGGCGCGGGGGGCCAGACCCCGCACGTCGGCCGGGAATGCCAGGGCGAGCAGGGCGACCGGCACCGTCAGCACGGCACCGACGACCAGCAGCCCGGACGGTTGGATCCACCCCAGGTGCACCGCCAGACCTGCGGCAATGCCGGCGACGGCGAAACCGGCCGATCCCCAGAGGCGCACGCCGCCGTAGTCGCCTCCCACCTTCTGCAGCTGTGCGACGGTGAGGGCGTCGGCCAGGGGGACCGACGGCGCATTGAGCAGCGCGAAGGCGACCACGACCGCGAGTTCCGGGGCCAACCCCGAGACGATGCCAAACAGCGGCAGCACCGCCGCCGCCCCCAGCGAAAGCAGGCACTGCACGACCCGCGTCCTGCCGCTGCGGTCGCACAGCCAGCCCGCCAGCGGCTGCGCGAGCAAGGCGGTTGCGGGCCAGACGGCCACCAGCAGGCCAAGCCGTGCGAATCCGACCCCGCGTCCGGCGACCAGGGGAAAGAGGAACGGCCACCACACCCCGGCGGCCGTCCACAAAAGGCCCTGATACCACGCACACAGTCCGCGACGGCTCGGAGCGGGCACCCCGTCCCGGGTCGGCACGCGTCCGCCCCTTTCCCCCGATCCTCTAGTGCAGGGCGCGCCACACGGCGGCGACCGCAAGCAGCACCAGCACGATTACAGCCAGGAGCACCAGCAGGTGCAACGCCGCCATGACCGCGCCGACCAACAGGCCCAGGATGAACGGCAGCGCCATCCCGACGACGAGGCCGATGGCCGCCCCATACCATGCGGTGGATCCCCAGCGACCGCCCGCGATGTGGTGCCCGATCAGGGCGCCGACCCCAGCCATTAGCAGCAGGAAGGCCAGTGACACGAACGGTTCCCCCCTTGCGCCGGCCGGTGGCGGACCCGTGCCCCGGGGCCCGGCGGCCGATGCGGTTGGCACCCCTTGCCGCGGCGTGGGCGCCGACCCCCATTGTAGACGGCGGGAGGCGTCTTGGGACCCCGGCGGCCCGTCCAGGGGCCTTGCGGGTATCCGACCGTTTCGAAAGTCGGACGGCCGCACGCCCCACCGCCGCAGCGCCTCAGGGGCGCATCATGTCGCGCGCCACCAGCAGCATGCCCACGACCCACGAGCCCAGCCCCAGCATCGCCAGGTGGCCCGGCAGGGCCAGCCACCGCAGGGTGGGAACGGTCGTGGTCGCCGCCGCCACGGCCACGACGATCGGCGGCGCCAAGCCGAGCACGAATCCCCCCAGGATGATCGCCGACAGCCCCGGTCCCACATCGATGCGGGGCCGTCGGCCCGGGCGGCGCGCCGGTCGCGGCGCGACGTCCAGGGGCGGAGCGTCGCGCTCCGCCAGGGTGTCGGTCACCGGCTGCAGCGGTGCGGGCAATGCCTCGTCGGCGACCGTCAGGCTGCGGGCCGCGTCGGGCTCTGCGGGCGAATCCGGGTGCTCCCCAAGGGCGGGGGGTGTGTCTCGCGGGTCTGCACCCATGGGGTGTCGCGTTTCGTCCACTGGCATCCCATCCCTTCTGCCGCGGTCGGAGCGCGCCGCCCGCGTTCCGATTGCCTGCGGCCGCGGCGTTCGGCGTCCGGTCGGAGCGGGCTCTATCCTGGGGGGTGTCGCCGGCGCGTGACCCCGTTGACCCCGACGCCGTGCGTGTAGACCATGCGCCCGCCCAGGTGCGCCGTCACGGTCACGCAGATGGTGGCGATCAGCACGAGCACGGTCGCCAGTCCCGTGTTGCGGCCGCGGCCGCTGCCCAGCGCCGACCAGGGGCGGCGGTCGCGGAAGCGGGCCGAGACCCGCAGCAGCCAGGCGGCACCGGCACTCAGGCCGGTGAGGATGGCCCAGTGCTGGTGTTGTGAAAGGATGGCGCGGGTGGCCGGCGTCCAGTGCACCCACTGTTCGGACAGCAATCCGGCGGTCATGGTCACCACGATGGCCCCGCAGGCGAGGGTCAGGGTCCAGAAACCGCTCCGCTGCAGGAAACGGTCGTGGTCGCGCACCGCCAGGTCGGCCACCGAGATGGCGGAGGTCAGGTAGAGCAGGACGATGGGGAAGTGCAGGATCATCGGGTGGATGGTGGGTGGCAGGTGGCGCGCGAGCCAGAGGATTTCCGGATACACAAGCGACACCACAAAGGAAACCCCCCGGGTCGGGCTCTGCGGCCCATGATCTGCGAAAGGGGCGGCACCGCCGCCCGCTCCGTTACGCTTCGCCGACGGCCTCGGCGTCGAGCCGCTCCAGAAACGCCACCAGGAAGGCGTGGCGGCCCTGGGCGAGGCGGCGCGCCGCCTGGGTGTGGAGGTGGCCGGTCAGACGCAGCAGCTTCTCCGCGAAATGCGCCACGGTCGTGCCCGCCGCGGGGCCCACCCCGGCCGCGGGAAGGCCGGTGCCCTGCCCGTGGGCGCCGCCGTAGGCGAAGGCGCGTCCGATGCCGACGGCGCCGATGGCGTCCAGCCGGTCCGCGTCCTGCACCAGGCGTCCCTCCAGGCTATCGGGCGTGCGACCCGTGGACCACGACAGGGCGGCGATCGCGTCGACCACGCGCTTTGCGAGGTCGGGGCCGGCGTGCGCCTCCTCCAACCAGGTCCGGGCCAACGCGGCGCCCCGCGCGCCGTGTTCCGCCCTGCCGCTGGGGCTGCCGACATCGTGCAGCAGGGCGATCAGCTCGACGACGACCGGATCGGCATCCTCGGCGGCGGCCAGGCGCAGCGCCAGGGTCCGGACGCGCAGGACGTGCGCCAGGTCGTGTCCAGATGCGTCCTTGGCCAGGGCGGCGGCTACCCGTGGATACACGGCCAGCGCAAGCGGTCCGAAGTCGGCAGACGGCACCGTCCGAACGCCCCCCCGCGGTCCAGGCGATGCCTCCCGCGTGACCATCATGGCATCCGTGGTCGCGCGTGCATACCCCCCGTCGACGGCGGATCAGGCGCCGCGGCGGGGATGGCGCGGGTTGAGTCCGCCCGTGCGCTGCCGTAGGTTTGGAGGCGGGAGCCGCCGCGCGGCGCGGGCGGCGGACCCAGGAGGCGGACAGGGGGGCTGACCCATGGCGGAGGCCGGTCAGGCGGTGCTGGCCCGGTTCCTGGCGCATCGGCGGCAGACGGAGGACCTTGCCCGGCGATTCCCGGTCGAGCGGGCCGCGTTCGCCCCGTGGGCCGGGGCGATGGGCGTGGCGGGACTCATCGGGCATATGGCACTGGCGCATCGGCGGTTTGTGGGTGTGGCCTGCGACGGCCGACCGCCTGAACTGGCGGCTGCCCCGACGGACCTGCCGGCGGTGTGCGCGACGCTGGCGAGCTATACCGAGGACGCGGTCGCGCAACTGGGCGCCCTGGACGACGCCCCGCTGCTGCGGCCGGTCACCTTCCGCGAGCGCACCCTGCCGGCGCGCGCCTGGCTTGACCTGGCGCTGGAGCACGAGGTCCACCACAAGGGGCAGCTGTTTGTGTATGCGCGGCTGCTGGGGATCGAGCCGCCGACCTGGCGCAAACGCGATTGATTTCGCGGGCGACCCCCGCAATCCGCTGCGGACGGACGAATGGACGGCTGTAGGGCAGGGCGTGTCGCCCATGGGTGCACCTGCCCGCCGGGCCGTGTGCGTCCAGGCGCTACGGGCGTGGACGGGCTTGGCGTGGGGGTGGCGTGGTGTTTGGTCCGCGTCGGTGGGCGTGGGCCGCGGCGGTTGCCGCGGGCGTGTGGTGCTGTGCCGCGGGCGCGCGGGCCGCCGCGCCGGGATTCACGGATGTCCCCGCCGGTTACTGGGCGGGGCCCGCCATTGCCAACATGGCCGCGCGCGGCGTGCTGCGCGGCGTGGGCGGGGGGCGGTTCGACCCCAACGGCTTGCTGACCCGGGCCCAGTTCGCCACCATGCTCACCCGACTGGCCAAGCTGCCGACCGGTGAGGTCGGGCCGCGCTTTACCGATGTCACCCCGGCCGATTGGTTCTACCGCGGCGTCGAGTCCGCCACGGGCCAGGGGTGGATGGCGGGGGTGGGCGGGGGACGGTTCGCCCCCGATGCGACGGTGCAGCGCGACATGGCCGCGGTGGCTGCGATCAACGATCTTGGCCTCAGCCACGTGGCCGCCGATGAAGGGGCCGCCCCGCTGCCCTTTGCCGACGCCGCGGCGGTCCCGTCCTGGGCCCGGGGTTCGATGGTCGCGGCCTATCACCTCGGCCTGATGGTCGGATCCGGCGGGCGGCTCTCGCCATTGGCCCCGTTGACCCGGGCCCAGGCGGCCGTGCTGCTCACCCGCCTGGCCGCGGTCACCCCGCAGCAGACGCAGGCCGAGGGCGGACGCGTCGCCGCGGCGGTGCACGTCTTTCCCGCCCAATCGTCCGCCGTGCCCGGCCAGGCCTTCACGGTCAACGCCTACGCGCACGACGCCGCCGGCTACGTGCTGCCGGCGCGCTTTGCCTGGTCGGTCAGCGGCGGCAGCGTCGCGCCGCAGGCCGGAAACACCACCCGCGGTACGGCGACGGTGACCCCCGGTGCCGGCAGCTCGGTCACGGTGACGGTGACGGTGCTGGGCGACGGAACGACGGCGCACGTGACGATCCCCGTGCAGCAGCCGGCCAACCTCTCGGTGTCGGCCATCCCGCCGCTGGTCCTGACCGGCACGCCGCTGCCCCTGCAACTGCGCGTGCTCACTGCGGGTGGCCATCTCGTCGCGGGGGCGGCCCCCACCGTCACCGCGCTGGCGACCCCGGCCGGCGGCGGCGCGCCGCTGCAGGCCTCGGCCACCCTGCAGGGCGGCCAGGGGCAGTTGACCGTGCCCGCCCTGCCCGTCGGCACCTACCAGCTGCAGATCCAGGCCCCGGGGCTGCCCGTGCGCACGGCGGGCCTGCAAGCGGTTGCCGCGCCGATCGGACAACTGGTGTTGACGCCTGGCCCGGGTGCGAAGGCCTCGACCGCCGGCGGACCGCCGACGGTCCCGGTCGGCGCGACCTTCGCGGTCGAGGGGACCATCCGGCCGCTTTCGGCCGTGCCCGCCAGCGGCAACTGGCCCCTGGCGGTGGCGGCCAGCGGTCGGCAGGCCATCCTGCCGCGCCTGATCGGGGAGATTCGGCCGCCCTCGACCCTGAAGGTGCATGCCGTTTCCGAGATTCTACCCGTCGCCGGCGGACCGGTGGCCACCTTTATCGCCAACGCGGTCGGATCCGGTACGCTGCAGGTCTCGGTGCCCGGGGGCGCGGTGCTGCCGGCGACGATGGGCATGCAGGTGATGGCCCAGGGCCGGTTCGGGGCGACCCTGCCGGCGGCGACCGTCGCGGCCGGCCAGACGGCCCAGGTCTCGGTGCACCTGCTGCAGGCCGACGGAGCGCCGGCGGCGACGAGCACCTACGGGGTGCCGATCTTTGCCGAGCCGATCGACCCCGCCGGCCACCCGCTGCCCTGGGTGCAGGCCACGATCCAGGCGGGTGTGGCGACCATCTCCTTTCAGCCGCAGCAGGCCGGTTCCTGGAGCTTCCGCTGGTATGGGTATGAGTATGGGCCGGCGGCCGCCGGGAGTCTGGTGGTGACCCCGGGTGCCGCGGCGCGGTTGGTGGTGGACCCCACACCGACCTCGGTGCTGCTGCCGGGCCAGCGGGCGACCGTTCAGGCCTGGATCGCCGACGCCTACGGCAATCCGATCGCGACGGCCTTCAACCTGACCGGCGGCTGCGCCGGGGGGGCGGCCGGCCAGTTGAGTTTTCGGCCGATGGGTTTCGCCGGCCCCGGCGCGGTCGGGACCTTTGCGGCGACGACCCCGGGGGTGGAGACCTGCACCTTCTCAAGCCCCGACCACGCCGCGCTCGGGTCCGCGGCGGTCACCTTCCGCACGGTCGCCACCCCCGCCGACCGGCTGGCGGGCAAGGGGATGTGGCTGATCTTCCCGGATTGGCGCACCCTGGGCACCACCCGGCTGCTGTCGATGGCCCGGGCCGAGGGTGTGACCCACATCTACCTGGAGGTGGCGACGACCAGCGACGGCTTCTACGGCGGCCGCGGGTTGGACAGCTTCCTGGCGCGGGCGCATGCGCAGGGCATCGCGGTGATCAGTTGGGTCTATGCGGCACTGCAGCAACCCGCCAAGGATACGACCACGCTGCGGCAGGTCGCCGCCTACACCACGCCGCACGGCTCGCGGGCCGACGGGGTGGCCCTGGACCTGGAGCAGGTGCTGACGCCCTCGACCGTGGCGGCGTACACGGCGGCCGCGCACGCCGCCGTCGGCCCCCAGGGGCTGGTGGTCGCGGTGGTCTATCCGCCGCAGTATGGGCCGCCGACGCCGTTTGCCGCCCTGGCGCCGAACGTCCAGGCGGTCGCCCCCATGGACTACTGGCACATCTATGAGGCGGACTACAGCTACAGCTATGTCTACCAGTGGGTGGCCAACTCGGTGAACCTGGTCCGCCAGCGCACCGGGGTGCCCACCATGCCCGTCGACGTGATCGCGCAGACCTTCGATGAGTTCGCCGGCGGTTCCGGTCAGGGCATCTTCAGCCCGACGGCGGCGGAGCTGGCCGCGGCGATCCGGGCCGCATCGCGGTCGGGTGCGGTCGGCGTGTCCTTCTACCGGCCCACCACCGCGACCCCGTCGGAACTGGCGGTGCTGACGGGCCGGCCGTGGCCGGACGGCTAGACGGGCAGTTCCAGGTGGCGGCGCAGCCACTCCAGGAGACGCGCGGGCCAGGTCCCGCCGGTTAGGGACCGACCAGCACACCGGCGCGTGGGTCTCCCCGCAGTGTACGAGCAACGCACATTCGCGTCCCGGGGCCGCAACCCGGCGGGCGCCCAGGCATGCGACCAACGTCGCGTACCACCCGACCGCGCCCCTCCCTCCATCCCCTGCAGGTCCATCGCGGCGGGCGGTGTACGTGTCTTCCGGGGGCGCCACCGAAGGGGACGCCCCGACGTGGTCCTGAGGTCACAGGCACCTCCACGTGCCGGAGGCGGATGGACGCGGCGTCATCCGGGTGGCGCGGCGGGGGGACTGTCGCCGCGTGCGCACAACCCCCTCATCGCCAGAGTCGGGGATGCGGTGGAAGGGTGGTCGAATCCTCTGGAGCCAGGACGGCCGTCGGACCGAGACAGGTCCGCCATGGAGATCTTCGCCCTCAGTGAATCCCTGATGCCGGAGGCCGCCGCTCTGCTCCACCGCTACGCCCATTCGCACGACACGGGCGAGGGGCGCCTGGCGGACTGCCGCGCCGCGCTGTTGCGTCTTTTTGCATCTCCCGTGGCACACGTCTGGGTCGCGTCGGTGGCCGGGCGACTCGCCGGCTTCCTGGCCTGGACCTGGAGCGCGTCCACGAGCACCGGGCTACCCGTCCTTCGCGTGGAGGGCCTCTACACACTGCCCGAGTACCGCCGACGGGGAGTCGCGTCGGCGCTCCTTCAACGGGCGGTCGAGGAGGCGCGGGCGCACGGCGCCAACCGGTTGCAGCTGGAGACGGACGTGGACAACGTGCGGGCGCGCGGCCTGTACGAGGGCCTCGGCTTCGAGCCCCTACCACGGAAGCGGGTCTACATGCGCTTCCTTTGACGCGGGCCCTGCAGCGCGGCCAACCGTACGAGCCGTTGCCGGGGATGTTCGCCATCTCGACCAACTCCACGGGATGCCTTGGGCTCCAAGGGCTGTTCCGCGTTACGCACCTTTCGCCCGACCAAGTGGGAGAGGGTGCTCTGCAACGGATCGGGAGGCGGTGGCCAGGCATGTGGCACGCAGGGACCTACGCTTCTCCGCCGGTCGGCTCTCCGACCCCTCGGTCGCTGACGCGATTGTTTGTCCGCGTTCAGCGAGGTGGCATTGCCACCGTCAGCAGCGCGTGACGGGGGGCAACGTCTGGCCCTGGCCAACGAGCCTCTGCGGGCGCCGGACGCCCGGACAGCCGGCAGGTGTCCTGTCGCCAGACCAGGCTA
>DAHWHT010000318.1 GCA_027335515.1 Clostridia bacterium | reverse complement strand
CGGCCCCGGAGGAGATCATCAAGCCCTTGAGCAGGTTGGCGGCGGACACCGGGGTGCCCTTGCCCAGGTACATGTTGGATGTGTCGCAGGCGGTGCAAAGCGACATGCGCACGGCCGCCCGGCTGATCGGGACCATGGTCGTCGGGGTCAGGCGGTGTTGGGCCATGGCCCGCAGCGCCAGATCGAAGGTCATCATCTTGGCCAGGGACGCGGGCTGCACCTCCCGCTGCGGATGGCGCGCCAGGAGTATGGCCCCGGAGCGGGCGTCCATCACCTCTGCCGACACCGCGCGGAAGCTCGGAGCCGGGGGGGTGGCGGCGGAGCCCGCCGCTTTGGGCGCTTTCGCGGCCGCCTTCGCGGTGGGCGGGTGGCCGCCGGAGGCCGCCGCGCCCGGGTGCGGCGCCAGGGCCAGGTAGCCGGCCGCCGCGAAGACGGCCGCGGCAAGGCCAATGGTCGCCGGCTGCCACGGGCTGCGCCTGCGCTGCGTGAAAGACAAGCCGGGTTTAGGCATCGCGTTCCCTGGTTCGAAAGAATGTGCACCAACCGATCACTCGGTCGTCCACACCGTCCGCCCGACCAGGTTTTCGCCCCTTTCGGCCTGAGATCTGCCCCTGCGGGGCTGTAGGCAACCGGCGGACTTGGACTGAACGGTAACGATCGCGCACGCCGGGACTTCCAGCCGGACTGGAGGGCGTTGGCACGGCCCGCGTCCGTTGCCAGGGTCGGCTCGGTCCCACGACACCGCCCCCTGCGGCTCCTTTCCTGCGGCGACCACGACGCGCACGCCCAACACGTCGCACACCATCCCCACGTACGGCAATCCGAAACGCGCCCAGCGATCCGGATACGCCACGAGAAGAAACCGCAGCTCAGGGCGCCGCGCCGCCCCCACAGCCCCGTGCCGCCCCGGCCGTCGCGCACTCAGACCCGATGCCGATGCCGCGTCGCCCGCCTGCAACACCACGCGTTGGCCGTTGGCTACCGCGGATTCCATGAGGCGCAGACGCCGCTGCAGCTGCTTCCATCTCCGTCCGTTGGCACCTTTCAGGGGCTTTGCGCGCCGCCTTGCGCTTGGGGGTATGGACGTCGCCGCCGCCCGGCGGTTCCGGCCGCCTGCCCCCGCGGCTGCGCGGCGGCATCCCTGGACCGGCTACGGTGTGGCGGGCGGGGGCCAGCGCAGCAGGCGCACCCGGGGGTCGTTGCCCAGGCGGCGTTGGTAGGAGGCCAGGTGCTCCGGTGCGACGGCAAACCACACGGCATCGGCGGTGCCCGCGGCGAGGTGGCGGGCGATCATGGCGTGCAGGGCCGCGGTCGGCTTGCGGCTGCGTTCCAGTTCCAGCAGGACGCGCCGTCCGTCGGCGAGGGTGAGCAGACCATCGGGCGGCGGCAGGGCGCCAAGGCCGAAGCGCCGCAGGTGTTCGGCGCGCAACTCGCGCTCCGTGGTGAAGGTTGCACCGTCGGCCGCAAACCGCAGGGCGAGTTCGACCTGCTCGAGGCTGTGGCGGCGGCGGGCCGGGGTGCGCGGCACGGGCGGCAGTGGCGAGCCGACGGCCGCCAGCCCCTGGGCGGTGGCCGACCAGGCGGCGCCTGCCGACGACCGGTCCACCTGGGCCCACCCGTCGTCGGCGAGCCGGCGCAGCTGGCTCCGGGTGGCGCCCGGGGTCCGGCCGCACAGCGCCGCCAGTTGGGGCGCGGCGGCGTAGCCGTGGCGGGCCAACTCGGTCAGCAGCGCCCGCTGGCCCGTCGTCGGCGGCCCGCAGGGCCCCGGCGGCCTCCAGGACGGCCCCGGCGCCGCGCGGCCCCGAAGGTGCGGGGGGGAAAAGCCGCGCACCTCCGCGACCGAGGTGGCTGCGGCCGCCGCGTCGAGTTGATCCGGCGGCACGAAAAGCAGCGGCGCCCGCCCCGTGGTGGCCAGGGCCCGTCCGATGGCCGCGCGCAGGCGGGCGGGCGGGGTGGGCCGCAGGCGCAGCACAACGGCCCTGCGGCCGCCGTCCTCCGCCACCAGGTACCCGGCCCGCCAGCGCCCCAGGCCCGCCGCACCCAGGGCCGCGGCAAGGTCCACCTTTGCCAGGGCGGCGTCCACCCCCGACGGTCCGGGCCCGAGCCGCTCGGCCGGTTCACAGCCCCACCGACGAGCCTGGCGGCGGCCGGCGCGGGTCAGACGCAGGGCGCCGGGGGCGGAGCCGGCCGCCGGTTCCAGCCAGCCGCGTCCCTGAAAATCGCGGAGAATGCGGCGGGTGGCGCGCGCCGGGATGCCGGTGGCGCGGGCCGCCTGCGCGGGCAGCGCCAGGCCAAAGCCGCCAAGCCAGCGCAAAACGGTGCGTTCGGCTTCACCGGCCGGCCGCGGCCGCGCCCGATCGCCCGCCATGGCGTCACCCCCTGCCATACGGTATCGGCGGCCGCGGGGGCAATCCGCAGGGGGGCCGGCACGGTTGCGCCGCGCCCGGGGCGCCCGTATTCTGACCGAGAGGGGGTGGCGACCGGTGGCAGACGCTCCGGTAGCCTTCACCAAGCTACAGGGGTTGGGCAACGACTACCTTTTCCTGGACGGCATCGCGGCGCCGCTGCCGCCGGACCTGCCGCGCCTGGCGGTGGCGATGAGCGACCGCCACTTTGGTGCGGGGGCCGACGGGATCATCAGCGTCGAGCGGGGTACCAAGGCGCCCCTGCGGATGCGGATCTGGAACGCGGACGGCTCCGAGGCGCAGATGTGCGGCAACGGCGTGCGGGGTTTCGCCAAGTTCTGCTATGAGCGCGGCTACGTCCCCGATGGTCACCGTGTCTTTCCCGTGGAGACGGCCGGTGGGACGGTGGTGCCCGAGGTGGTCGTCGAGGCGGATCGGGTGACCCACGTCCGGGTCGACATGGGAGAACCCCGCCTGCGCCGCGCCGACATCCCGATGGAGGGCCGCCCGCAGGGGGACTGCGTGGAGGAGCCGGTGGACGTCGGGGATGTGCGCCTGCGCATCACGGCGGTCTCCATGGGCAACCCGCACGTCGTCACCTTCGTGGAGGATGCGGCCCGCACGGCGGTGCACACCCTCGGACCGCGGCTGGAGGGCGATCCACTCTTTCCGGAGCGGGTCAACGTCGGCTTCGCCCAGGTGGCGGGTTCGGCCGAACTGCGCCTGCGGGTGTGGGAGCGCGGCAGCGGCGAGACCCTGGCCTGTGGTACGGGGGCGTGCGCGGCCGTCGTGGCGGCGGTGCGCACCGGGCGGACGGGGCGCGCCGTGACGGTGCACCTTCCGGGTGGTCCGCTGCAGATCGAGTGGGCGGCCAACAACCACGTGTTCATGACCGGGCCGACGGTCGAGGTTTACCAGGGCGTGTATCAGCCAAAGTAGGGGGCCCGTCCCCGGAGGAGGTTGCCGCGTGCGTCTGGCCCAGCGTGTTTTGGACGTCCCGCCTTACCTCTTTGCCGAACTGGACCGCCGCCGGGCCGAGGTCGCCGCCCGCGGGGTGGACATCATCCCGCTGGGCATCGGCGATCCCGACCTGCCGACCCCGCCCGAGGTCGTCGCCCGGATGCAGGCCGCCGTCGCCGTCCCCGAAAACCATCGCTACCCGGATTACGAGGGCAGCGCCGATTTCCGCCGGGCCTGTGCGGCATACATGGAGCGGCGCTTCGGGGTGGTCCTGGATCCTGCGGCTCCGCCCAGGGGTGAGGTGCTGGCGCTGATCGGGGCCAAGGAGGGCATCGCGCACCTCGTCTGGGCCCTGGTCGAACCGGGGGATGTGACGCTGTGCCCCGACCCCGGCTATCCGGTGTATGCCGCGCACACCCGCTTTTGCGGGGGTGAACCCCACCGTCTGCCCCTGGCGGCCGACCGGGGCTTTCTGCCCGACCTGGCCGCGGTGCCCGAGGCGGTGGCGAGGCGCGCCAAGATTCTCTTTCTCAACTACCCGAACAACCCCACCGCCGCTATCGCCGACCTCGGGTTTTTTGAGGAGGCCGTCGCCTTCTGCCGCCGGCACGATATTCTGCTGGCGCACGACAACGCCTACGCCGAGATCGGCTACGACGGCTACCGGGCCCCCAGCGTGCTGGAGGTGCCCGGCGCCCGCGAGGTGGCCGTCAAGCTCCACTCGCTCTCCAACCCGTTCAACATGACGGGCTGGCGCGTCGGTTTCGCCTGCGGCAGCGCCCAGGCCATCGCCGCCCTGGGTGTCATCAAAAACAACACCGATTCCGGCGCGTTCACCGCGGTGCAGCAGGCGGCGATCACCGCCCTGGAACTGCCGCGGCAGGTGCTGCAGGTTCAGTTGGCCGTGTATCGCGAGCGGCGCGACCGCATGGTGGCGGCCCTGCGGGGGGCGGGCATCGAGGCGCCCACGCCGCGGGCCACCATCTACCTCTGGTGCCCGGTACCCCCGGGGGAGACGGCCTCCGGGTTCGCCGGCCGCCTGTTGGAGCAGACGGGGGTGCTGGTGACCCCCGGCACCGGGTATGGGCCCAATGGCGAGGGCTTCTTCCGCATTTCGCTGACCTGCCCCGATGACCGGTTGCAGGAGGCCGCGCGGCGCATCGCGGCCCTGGCGGCCGCCCCCGCCGTCAGGGGGTAGGGCCGCCGCGGTATGGATGCGAGCGGGGCGGCGGTTGGCGGTACCCGCCCGCCCCCTCTCCGCTACCGCGGACCGGCGGTCGCCCCGGCCGCCGCCACGCCTG
>DAHWHT010000095.1 GCA_027335515.1 Clostridia bacterium | reverse complement strand
CGATGGGCTCGGGCATCTTCCAGTTGGCGCGGCGTGAGGTATCCCGTTTCTGTCGCGAGGTGGCCGGGGTCGCGCTGTCGGTCGGCAGCGTCCAGAAGTTGTGCGAGGAGGTCGCGGCCGGCTTGGCCGCGCCGGTGCAAGCCCCCCATGCCGGCGGGGCCGGCGCCACGCGGCATGAAAAAGCCGGCAGAGTGGCGAAGGCGTCTCGCGCTGGCGGTGGGCGAAGCAGGTCGAAGATACTTTGGTGCTCAGAGCCCGCCCATAAGCCCCAGAGCGCGAGCGGGGCGACGGGGCAGCCGTGGGTCAGGGTTGTGTGCCGGAGTGCATGTCGAGGCCGTGGGTAGCCGTGGACGGGCGCGACGCACTGGGCGGGGCCGACGTGGCAGGGACGGAGTAGGTTGGAGGGCGATCAGTGATCAGGGCTCGGGCGCTGTGGGACGCCGGCAGGGGCCGTGTCGCGCGGCGCGACGCCGGCCAGGAGGCCGTCCTGCGCGATGGCGGTCGAAGTGGGACAACGTGAGGAGGCGGATACCGGTCATTCGCGCGCGTGGTCGCGTGGACGCGCGCCTTGTGCCCCAAGCCGACCGCGACCGGCCGGCAAGATGCGCCGAACTCTGGACTACATCCGCGACACGTATAGGCCGCGGCCACTGCGGTGTATGCTCCGGCACGCTGGGCACCCGGTGGCGTGGGTTCCGCGGGGCGCGTGACCGAGTGGGCATTACACGCTGGTAAGTACGTCCTGGAGCTGCTGGCCCAATTCCCGTAACTCAGGGCATTTCGCCATGACCGCTTCGATGTCCACGCCGCTCATAAGTTGGGCGCGTCCCTGGCCGGGCACGCGCAGGTTACGGTGCTGCTGAAAGAACGGTTGGAAGTACTGCTCCTTCACGTCAACCGCTGCTCGCACGTCCGACCACGACCATGAGGGATACTCGCGGCGGCACGCGGTCCACTGAGCTGCCAACAACCACACTTCGACTTCCTGTTCGGCGAGGCAATAGAGGAAGGGTTTATCCGGCCGAACGCCCTCACGAATTCTCTCCTGCAGGGCTGTTAACCGCTCGGATCGCCCGGGATTACCATCACGGTCCAGTACCAACACGAAGAAATCGTGCTGGGGATAGCGCGCGACAACGTCGGGACTCTTCGCGATGGCGTCCTCAATGCCCTGCATGTGCGGATTCCTCAAGGTCTCGATACGTGCCGACCGACCGAACTTTGCGAGCAGCGCCTCGACAATCGGTTGGACGATATACCGATCGTATGTGGGGTCCTCAGGGATGATCATGACCCGCATGCTCATACGGGACTTGCCGTCCAGCCTTCGATTTGCAACTCGTCCAAGGGCCGGTGGGCCAATCCATAATGGTATCCGGGCATCTCGGGCAGCGGCACAACCTTTGTACCACCATCTTGTTCTGAACGCGTGACGACAAGGACATCCTCATGCCGATCCCTAGGCCAGTGCGCCAGCAAGGCTGGAGAGTGTGTGGTTGCGATGATCTGACCTCGTTCCTCCGCGGCCGCCAACAGCATTTCAACGACAAGCCGCAGCCGGGAGGGATGGAGGCCATTCTCAATCTCTTCGACGAGTAGCAGGCCTGGCCGTGTCGGGGCCATCAACGCGGTCACAAGGGCGGTGAAACGCAGCGTCCCGTCCGAGAGAGACCGCGCTGAAACGTGTGCACCGGTGGTCTCCTCGATTCCAAACATAACCTCGCCAAGGTCTGTGGTGAACGGGCGGATGTCCCGCACGCCGTCCGGTAGCAACTCGGACAGCCAGGGCTTCAGGACACCGCCTTCGGCTAAGCGCAATGCCACGGCGGCGAAGTTCTCGCCGTGGTCTCCGAGAGTCAGGTGACTCGGATGCGTGTATGCCCTCAGACACTTGACATCTAGATCCAAGAACTGCACATCCGCTAGTTCGGTGGCAATTGCGCGGCAGACTGCACTCAGTTCCCCGGCGGCCGGGCTCTTAGCGGGCGGGGCTGCGGCAATACGCGGCAATAGCGGGGCCATGGTTGAGAATGGCCATTGTGGAGGCTTTCCCCTTGTGCCCCGCCATAACCGGGCCATGATCAGATCGTGTGGTTCGAGGTCACTCTCAGCAATAAACCCTTTGCCCTGACGAAGTGCCTGTTCGTAGACAATGGTCGCGTTGTTAGGATTTACACCGATGATATACCCATCTGAATCGTCGTCACTTGACGCGACGAAGATCCCAAAGGACTCCCGCGGAAGTCCCGGAAGCCAGGAATCAGGACCGGTCTCCGCGCGCAGGTCCCCACGCCACAACGCTTCGGCGGCGCCGCCCCGAAGCCCGTCCCATTTGCGCTGTGTAGGTCCTTCGGGTTTTCCATCTAGAACATCGCGAACCGTGAACCCGTTGCCTACGCCTTGGAGGAAACGGATGGCGTCCAGGATGTTGGACTTGCCACCGCCGTTGGGGCCGATCAACAGGTTGCAACGGCCGAGGCTCATACCTTCGTCACGAATGCCCCTGAACTGCTTAGCAGCCAGTCGGCGAATCATGGAATGCTCACCCACCTGCGTGAGTGTATCACGGCAGCAGCCATGGTATCGCAAGCAACGCGGCTTGCCACACAATTGTGATCGGGGTCAAGCAGCCGCTCGGCTGACCAGGTTCCGTGTGGTCGGACGGCATGTGCGGCTGCCGTCTCTAGAAACGATCGCGGCCCAGAGATACAGGGCACGCCGTCCATCACACGGGGGGCGCCGGTGATCCGGTGGAACTGCATGATATTGCCTCCGCCGAACGGGGTACGACTCATCGTGCCCGACTGATCTGTAGCCCGGTCCAGCGTACGTGGCGCCGGGCTCAGCGGCTCCCCGCCACGGCGACAGTGTACCACGTGCACGTGGCTCGTCCAGAATGGCGGCGGAGGTCAGCGGCCCGCCATGGTCACGAGCCGCTTGCGTTGGCTCGGGTCGTACGGCCCCGCTGGCGGGGGGAGCGATATCGGCCTCTTCCGGAGCGCGAGGGGCCCGTGAGCCCCGGCCAACGCGGCAGGTGCCGCCGGGGCATCGGGCGGGTACGGGTCGCCCGTTCCACGGGCGACCCGGTTCCCCATAAACCTCCCCATAGACTTTGCTTGAGCGGGCGCTTTCGATGGGGAACCTGAGTTTGTGCGAACGACGGAAACCGCGTCAAAATGGGCATTTCTGGGGCGGACGCGATTCCCAGAAAGGCGCGCCCACGACTACGGATCAGTAGGCCGGAGTTTAGAGTTAAAGCCTCCAGGGCGCACCACTTACAAGCACACAGCCACAACGGTTTGCGGGACAAGCGCCAGGGAAGTGTATGGGACCGGTTCGGGCTTCTTTCTCCAACCCCATAAACTCGCCATAATGCTCATCCGCTCCGTCTGTGCCGCCGCCCCGCCTTGGGCCTAAAGTCCCGGGTGCCCAGCAGCCCTCCGCGCCGGTCGGCCGCCCACGGGGGGCTAGCAGCGCCGCCACTCAGCCGCCAGGGCTGGGCGAGCCCACCGGGCGCCGCCTGGACAGGCCAGAGCGCAGTCCGCGACCTGGCCGGGGGCCCGTCACGCTGCCCCACCCACGCGCATCACCTCCTGTTCGAAGGCCTCTTGGGTGCGGTAGCCGAGGCTCGAATTGTCGACGTTGATCCGGGCACGGCGGCACCCGACCGGCAGGACCAGCACCGTCGCCACTGGCCCCGTCGCGGGCCTTGGTCGGGTAGGAGGGCACCGAGGATGCGGCATACCCCCTCGTCCACCTGCGCGTCGGGCTGCCGGTAGCCGGGTGGCAGGGCCCAGGCTGGCGCAGGACAGGGAAGGTGTGGAGAGTCCCAATCTGCACCTGCCGGCCAGCGCACGTGTCGGCAATCAGATCAGCAGCCTCTGCCCGAGTTCCATGGTCTACGGCGGTGAGCACGAGGCGCGCCGGCAGCGGCGTGGCGAAGGGCCACCGCTGCAACCAGTCGCGCACCACCCGATACCGCCAAATCGCCGAAGGGCACACCAGGACAACCACATCCGGGGCAACCCCCACCTCGGGGATCGCCGACGGGCGCCGTGGCGGAGCACCGCTCTGCGGAGCACCGCTCGGCTCCGCCGAGCTTCGCTCCGCGGCCGAAGGCGAGCTTCGCTCCGCCGCCCCCGCCTCGGCCGCCGGTTCCGCCCGTTCGTCCCCGCCGCCCGGCGGGTCCCCGTGGGGGGGCCACCCCCGCGTCCACCACCACATAGGGATAGCGCCGCGCCCGGACCACGTCGCCGGCGCCGGCGGCGCACGGGAAGGCGTCCAGGTGCGGCAGCCAGCGCCCCGGCTCCGTCAGGCCCAGCACCCCATACTCCCCGATCCCCACCAGGGCGGTCTCGTGCCCGAGGCGCGCCGTGTGGTCGGCGAAGGCCAGCGTCGTCGTCCCCACCCCGCCGCCAAGTCCCGCGACCAGGATCGTCACTGCATGCGTGCCCACTGCCACGCGGCGTTCGACCACGCGCTCCCGGGCCGGGGCGCGCGCGGCGCCTCCCGGCGTCAGGTCCGGATCGAGCCACCGGGCCCCGGCGGCCAGGTCCCCCGGAGGCCCGGCCAGTACGGCGGCCAGGTCCGCCGCATCGGTCAGGACGTCGTAGACCCCGGCCTGGACCACCCCCGCCACCTCGGCATCGCCGGGGCTCCGCCCCAGCGCCAGGAGCACCACGCGGGTCTGGGGCCGGGCCAGCCGGTAGCGGAGCACGGCGGGACCCAGCCCGGGGCCGGTAGCAACATCCAGGATCAGCGGATCGGCGGGGATGCGCGCCGCCGCCGCGAGCGCGCCAGCGCCTTCTCCGGGCTCTGCCAAGCGCACCTCGGCCTCCCCCAGGACGGGCGAGACCACGGCGACCGTGGCGCGGGTCAGGATCGCCAGCATGGAAGTCCCCCCTATCGCACCGTCCTCGTCCGGGTCACGGCCTGCGGCACAGTGCGGTTGTGCCGACCACCGTGCGGCCCGCGATAGCTCTGCGTGACCACGCGCACCCACGTCGCCGTCACGGTCACGGGTCGCCCGACGGGGCCCGCGGCGACCCAGCCGCCCGCCCCCCGGGGCAGCACCAGGCGCACCGCCGCCGGGGCCGCGGGCAGCGGCCAGAGCGTCACCGCCCGGCCCGCCGCGGTGGCGGTCAGGGTCCGTGGCGGCACCAGGGCCGGCCACTCCTGGCCATCCAACGCCTGTGTGTGTCCGAACGGGGCGAACGCGGTGATGACGACCACCTGGCGGGCCGCCCCCAGGGCCGGGACCGCCAGAGGCGCCGCCCCCAGGTACGGGCCCGCCTCGATGGCCCGGACATCCGCGAGGACCGCGCCCGCATAACCGAGGTCGAAAACCCGCCCCGCGGCGGCGGAGCGAAGCTCGGCGGAGCCGAGCGGTGCTCCGCGGGACCCGGCGTTGTACGCCTCCAGGGCGGAGCCGAGGTGGCCTGGATGCGCCGCCAGGTCGGCCGCCAGGATCGCCACCCCGGCGCGCACGTTGGCCTCCGGGGCGTACGGATCGGGGCCGAGGCCGTAGGCCGTCCAGTTCTCGGAGTTGACCTGCATCAGCCCGGCGTCGTTGGTGCCGTTGCCGTTTCTGTGGGCGGCGGTCCAGTCGCCGCCGCTCTCGTGGTCCAGGACCGCCAGGGACAGGGCGGCCGGCACACCGGCCGCCGCGGCGTCCTGTGGGACTAGGCCCGTCGCCCAGAAGCCGAGGGCTGGCGGCACCAGCGCGCCCCCACGGCTGCCGCCCAGCAGCGCAAACGGGGCCAGCAGCACGCCGAGCACGGCCAGCAGCGCGAAAACCACGACCGCCAGGACGATCCCGCCGATCGCCTTCGCCAGGTCCGTCAGCCCCAGGCCGTCCGCCACCGCGATCCCGATGCGCACCGCCCAGGCCGGCACCCCGATCCCTCCCCGAAGACGGCAGCAGGGCCCGGCTCCGTGGCCGGGCCCTGCTGCCGTGCAGCGTCGTGCCCTCGTCTTTCTCCCCTCCGCATCCATCCGGCCCCTTCGGGACCCCGTGTATGGGTGATCCCGCTTGGCCCCGTCGCGCCCGGACAGCCCCTCATGTGGTCTCCGGGGCAGCGCGCCGCACGCCTCGCCATTCCACCCGCTGGCCCCTCAGGCGCCCAGGCCAGTCGCCGGGCTGGATGGCCCGGCAGCGCGTGGCCGTCCGCCCGCAGCGGTTCGCTTCGGCGTGGGCCGGCTGCACCACTGAGGTCGAGTCGGCCGTCGTGCCCTATCGACCCTGGCCGGGAGTGTGGCCGAGGACCAGAATTCTGGCGGTTGCGGGAGGGGCTGGAGCACGGCGTCGTGGCCGAGGCGCACGGCCCCGGAAGGGGTGTTCCGAGTGGATGCGCAGGGAGGACCTGAGTCTGCACGCGCGCTGTCGCGTCGCCGCCTGTTGGGACTGGGGGCCATCACGGGCACCGCCGTACTGGTCGCCGCCTGTGGCGACATCACAACCCCCGCGCCGAGTTCCGCCACGACATCGAATACGCCGGGCGGCGCGCCGACGCCGGGCGGCACAACCCCGGCGGGCGGGTCGGGCGAGACCTGGCTCTACCTCACCATCCTCACCGGGAAGATGCTCGGTAAGCCGGGCTGGCCGATGTATGTGCCTGCAGACTTCTCCGTGCCGGCCAACTCGACGGTCCATGCGGAGATCCGCTGCTTCGACGACGGCGCGGCGGACATCCCGAGCGGCTATGAGAAGGTCAGGGGTACGGTGAACGGTTCGATGACGGTCCTCGCCGCGGTCGACGGCGACGTCGCCCACGCCAAGAGCCAAACGGTGACCTCCGGGGGTCCCAAGGACGTCGCCCACACCCTGACCATCGCGGACACGGGCCTCAACATCCCCATCCCGCCACTCTGCACCGTGCGCTTCACCTTCAAGACCGGGGCTCCCGGCGCACACGGCTGGCAGTGCATGGCCGCCTGTGGCACCGGCCAGGGGGGCTGGGGCGGCCCGATGGCCACCAACGGGTACATGAGCGGGACCATGACCGTGTCGTGACCGTCCGGCTCTGGGCGGCCCACCCTGTAGGCCGCGAGGGGGTGAGGACATGACCCGCGTCGCGGTGGTGGCGCAGGACGGCTTGGTCGCGGCGGGGCTTGCGGCGGTGCTGCGCAGGGCGCCGGATCTGGTGGTGGTCCCCGACGACTCTGGTGCCGAGGTGCTGGTGCTGGATGTCTGGCCCCCAGCTGCGGCAGCGGCCCTCTGCCGGCACTGGCGGTCGTGTCGGCCTGCGGCCCGTTTGGTGGCGATCCTGCATCGACCCACGCCGCATCTGGCCGAATCCCTGGGTGCGGTGCTCTGGCCCAAAGACGCGGACCCGCGCGGTCTGCCGATCGCCGTGCGCGCGGCGGCGAGGCTGGCCCCGCCCGGCGTTCGGCGCGGATGACCGAGATGATCGCGGAGCGTGACGCGGCCTGTACACCTGAACGGTGCACCTGCTGAACGGCGCCACGGCGCGGCCGCCCACGCTCCCTCTGGCAACCGACGTGCAACTTGCCTGGGGTGGTGGGTCTTCTCGTGCGGCGAGTCGACGTTTCCCCGGCCCCGGCGCCCCCGAGCCGGCCGGCGCGCACCGTGCCCGACGGGGCTTCCCGGTCCCCTGCGCCGGTGCGGCGCGAGGTCGCGCTGCAAGCAGGCAGCGGGGTGCCGCTGCAGGAAGGCAACGGGCAGCCATGGGTCTACCAGGTGGTGGAGGGTCTCCTCCGGGTCGTCGCCATCGGCGGCGACGGGCAGGAGTTTGGGCTCGGGCAACTCGGAGCCGGGGAGGTGCTCACCTCCGGCGGTCCAGGGGAGGAGGGGGAGCCGGCCATCTATCTGCAGGCCGTGCGCCCGACCCGCTGTGTCGGATTCCGCGTCGACGCCCTGGCGGCCGATCCGGAACTCGCCACGGGCCTGATCGTCTCGCTCGCGCAGCGCGCGGCCGACCTGTCCGCCGCCGCGGCGTGCCTGGCCCTGGAGGCCGCGGATCGGCGGCTCCTGCACGTCCTGCGGCAAGTGGCCGTCCGCCACGGCGTCCGGGACGGCCATGGCTGGAGGGTGCAGATGCGCCAACAGGACCTGGGTCTGCTGGCCGGTCTCAGCCGGGAAACCGTTAACGCCGTTCTACGGGACCTTGCTCAGCAGGGGCGCGTGCGCCGCGGCCGCGCGAGCGTGTGGCTGCGGGAGGGTCTGGTGGCACGCGGAAGCGAGTCCCCCTAGCGGCCTCCGGGGCGGAGGGTGCTCCGGCTCGATGGCCCTGGCCGGGCGGCGGGGCGGGCCACCTGCGTTGCGCACGGGCGGCGCGCCCCCACATTACCCGGCGGCCCCGGCGATCCGTTCCGCCTCGTGGGCCGCCGCCTCGATGCGCACCCGTACGGTTGCCGGCCAGCAGCAGCCCCTCGCCCCGTTTCGCCCCGGCCAGCAGGTCGCACTCCGCCTCGGTCAGCCGCAGCAGGTCGCGCAGGGCCTCCAGGTCCCGGCTCTCCTGCCGCATCAGGAGCTTGGTGCTCGCGTTGGATAGGACCGGCTGCCCCAGCCGCGCCAGCTCGGGGGCCAGGAAGTCGACCACGTTCTGCGTGCTGACCGCCAGCGACCCAGGACGCGGCCGAGGGCGCGGACTCCGCGCTCTGGGCGGGGCAGAGCACGGTGCCGCCGGCCTCGGACTTCACCGTTTTCGACCTGTACGCCCTGACCGACGCCGCCGACCACGTGCGCCGGGCGCAGTTCTTCAACGTGCTGGGCTAGGCCTGGGACCT
Source organism: Clostridia bacterium (assembly GCA_027335515.1). Next base: position 108 of record DAHWHT010000095.1, on the reverse strand, counting down.
GGTGCGGCGGGGGCAGGCGACGGGACGGCCGACGCTGCTGGTGGTGGATGAGGCGTGGCTGCTGGCGGACCCGCAGACGCCGCAGGCCCTGGGGTTCCTGCGCGACCT
>DAHWHT010000303.1 GCA_027335515.1 Clostridia bacterium | reverse complement strand
TTCGGGTCGGGCAGGACAATATCAGCGTCGTTGAACTCCCGGAAGTTCTCCTTTGGGTAATAGCGCGCTACGGCTAACCCTTTTACCAGTATGCAGCGCCGTGGTCCGATGGCTTTCACGACAAGGCCACAGGCATCGTGCATGCGGTCCGTCCATTCACATCGGGCGTGCACATAGCGCTCTGCGTCGACTAGCCCCTGTGGTTTCTGTCTCCACGGAGCGTCCGCCAAGTTGGCCACGACCTGTGGCAGCACCCGTTCCCGGCGAGCCGCAGTGAAGCACCTGCCAAGGCGCTCTTCGTCGCCGATGACTACCCGCTGGGCCTGTTCGAGCAATCCCTTGGGCGGCTGCAGCGAGGCAAGGACCCCGAATACCCAGTCGATCTTCGCCACCCCCCGCGCCCGTCAGGGCCGGGCGCCGGCCGCGTCTGGATGCGCTTGATCCTGGTGGCTCCCCACTAGGTCCCATACGAGCCGCTGCACCACGCCGCGCGGTGCAGCGGCGTCCATCGCAGCCACCGTAAAACCCGCGGAGCGGAGGATGTCGAGACCCGCGAGCGTCTCATCACGATAGACGTAGAGTTTTTGCCAAAACCTGGCCGTATCGCTCGTGGGCACGGAAGCCCCGACACGCTGCCCGGCGCGGAGATACTGTCGGTGGAGAGAGTAGTGGATCTCGTCGCTTGCGAAGGTGAGGTGAACCACCACGGTCGACTCGCGTGGGCAGGTTGCACAGTATAACCGCGCGGGCTCCGTGCCCCGAGGACAGCCGTCGAGCACCACCGTGGACTCGGGCGGTGTGCGCCAGATGCAGTTGAGGAGGATCCGATCCAAGGCAAGGGGCGCCAACAGACCGGCAGCCCTGGTGTGCTCGATGGCGAGCCTGAGTTGCTCCATCTCGTTGCGTTCAGCCGTAGTTGTCCACGTGAGGATCGACGGGTCCCGCCGTACAAGCTTTGGCACCGAGGCGACGATGCAGTTGGGCCCGAGCGCTGTGGAGAGCAACTGGATCTGCGTGGACTTTCCGCTGCCTGGAGCGCCGACGAAAGACACAACGCGCAGGGGAGTATACCGCGCCGGTGAGGGACCGGACACCGGATGGAGTGCGGTGGTCATTGGTCTTGGCCTCCCTGGGACTGCCAACCTGGCGACATTACGACCGGTGCCACGTCCGCAGCGAGAGCTCGCACTTCTTCGGATAGGGCCTCGGGCGCAATGATCGCAAGGGCGTAGGCGGCGCGGGCCTGAAAGCCCAGAGGGTCTGCCCGTACCGTAGATATCGTGATTGTCGACGACCGGTACCCGGGCAGGAGCGGACGGAGATGCGCAGCGAGGCGCGTACGCGTCGCTAACGAAGACAAAGATCGGCGGCAGGGTGCCCATCGTAGTACACCTTCCACATCAGGGCATCCTGCCCGTCCTTCTATTCTACTCCATCAGGCCCGCGGTATTACGGCGCGCACTCGGCCAGCACGATTCGCTCGAGCAGAGGGGTGACAGGAAGTAACCAACGGAGCGCGGCAACGGAACCGATGTCCGCGCGGTACATGGCGCTGGCTAGGCGCAGCGCCTCAGGAAGAGAAGGCGCGACGCCGTGCAGCCGCCCCCGGACATCCTCGGGGAAGAGTCCCCCGGGGTATGCTTCGTGCATAATGGCCCGGTCTAGAAGGCCAAGGATGTCGTGGACCGCGATAAGGCCGGTAATCAGAGCTTTCTCCTCCGGGGAGAGCCAGGCCGGCGCCCAGCGGTCCCAGATCTTCGCCCCGATCAGGGCGTGGCAGCCCGGGGTCCAAAGATTGAGCGTCTTCCCCACATCGTGCAGAATGGCGGCCACCCTGAGCGCGGGTCGAACCGTCGGTGCGAAAGCGGTTGTTTCCAAGACCAGTGCTGCCATGACGCCGTGGTGCGCAATCTCCCACCCTTGATGCGTGGGTTTCTGGTCACCGCGTTGCGCTGCGAGCATTCGTTGTAAAGCCTCGTCCGGTTGCGTCAACGGACTTCGCACCATCGTCTGATCAAGCAACCATTCCCTGAACTCCGAATCGGGAGCGCTCCATGGATCGCTTGTGGGCAGTTTGGCCTTGATCGGTACCGGAACGGGCTCGATCGAAGGTGTTGCCTCACGGTGCCAGCGGATGATCTCGGCCGCCACAGGACGCTCAGAGGCGCGAAGAGCGGAATTGCTAGGTCTGCCCCCAGTCTCTCCGTCTGCGACCTGCTGCATGATTGTAGTGAGCGTATGTTCTACCGTCTTGCCTCCGTAACCGAGGAAGGGGGCACGCAATCCGGGATACGCCTGCAGCAAGCGGCGCGCGCCGGACGCGGCGCTTTCAGGGGCGGACCCATTGGGTTCGAGCAGGCCCACCTTGAGGTGTTCATGCGCTGCCGCGTGTCCCCAGACGCGAAGTCCCGTGGCCGCATGGATACCGCCGCACAACGCCACGAGTGGCTCATGCGCGAGGCAAGGGGTCCAGTCCAAGTCCCGCGGCTGTTTCTGCAGCAACCCGGTGGACCGCACATTCCAGCGCAGGTCCGGTGCGGCGCCCTCCAGCCGATGCGGGAGACCCGCCGCCTCTTCCGCGGGGGCGATGACCTCAACCTCCACGGGAACCTGCGTTGGACCGTACGTCCCCGCCCAGAATGGGGCGCAGTGATAGCCGGCGACGACCACAGCATCCGACGACAGGCAGCGCAGCACGTCGACGGGCCTGGTCCATTCCCGTTGCCCGATTGCCACCTTTGCCGGCATGAGCGAACACGCTCCTCGCCGATGTGAGTCGATGACGTGGGGCCCTTGTCACATCGGTTACGGGTAACCTGAACCACTTTCCTGGTCCACGCAACCCTAACCAGGCGACACATGACGACAGCAAACGCGGCTAAGGGGGACAGACCGACAGGAAGCGACAGTGGATGGACCAGCCCTGTCGAACGGAGTGCGTCGGGTGCCCTCATCACTAGCTGCCTATGATCCGAAGAACGGCAGGAGGCACATCCAGTTCCCACGACCGTGGCTCCCTGCCGCAACAGGCCGGGGCGCCTGGCCATTGCTGGTCGCGGCCACCCGCACAGCGACCGCGGATGGTGCGCCTAGCCGTGGCGGCTGACGGATGCGACCGGCTTGGCTGGTGGCCAGAGGGAAGAGATCCGGGAACAGCAAGAGGCCCAGGGCATAGCAAGCGCTGGGCCCAAAGGGGGCGTGTTACGAGTATGGCGTTCCCTAAGTTCCGGTATCATGACGACCGAGTTCAAGTGGTTCGCAATGCCTGGAACATACGCACGTCGACGTTCGGCGCACACGGTCGCGACTTCGCGAACGCTCGACTGGGGCTGCTGCTGGGGGACGGCGGGCTGCATGGCCCAGATACAGGGCGGGGGGGGGGGCGTCGAGAGCGGAGAGGATGCCCGGCTGGTCTGGGGTGGGCGCGCTGTACTGCTGGGCCTGGCCGGCTGAACCACAGTAGGTGGCGACCTGCAGCCGGCGCATGACCTGCCGGATGTCTCCCCGGTGCGGCCGGTCGTCTCTTCGCACACTCGGGTCAGGAGCAGGGCGAGCCAGCACAGCACGACATGGCCGCGGATGCGCGACTCGATGCTGTCGCGTGCCACTTTATTTGGCGCGCGGTGTCCCATGCTGAGCGCCGCGAGTCCACCAGACGCGGGCGGATGCGGGCGAAGCCGGACCCTTGCTGCCGAGTGGCGGGCACGCCAGGCTGGCCATGCCTGGGCGGCTCG
>DAHWHT010000284.1 GCA_027335515.1 Clostridia bacterium | reverse complement strand
CCGTAGGGCCGCCCGTATGCCAACATGAACGGATGTGACGCTATGCTGGGCCACGATTTGTCTCCCACGGTCGAGTGGACATGTGATGTGTGTGGCGAGAGGATCTCTCGGCCAGAAGATGGTTGGGTTGAATGGCTTGGCAAAACTGCCACCACTAGCCAGTCCCCTCCAAATCTTCGGCTGGTTCATGCCTGGAAGAGCAGTCCTCGTAATAGCGCCGACAGGTGCCAGCGCCCCGGCGCCAGTGGTCTAAACGATCTGCCCCTGCCTCACTTTCTTGGTGCCGATGGCCTTATGCGTCTCCTGAACTTGCTTGACGAAGGATACCTGCCCAAAACGGAAGTTATTGAGATGATTCAACGGCTCCATATTCCTGGCTATGAGCAAGCCCGTCCGCACTTTGAGACTGCTGCGGCGGCCGGTGTGGTTCATCCACGCATGCGCCCCGGGTTCTTTTTTCAGGAGCAGATTCAGGTTGTCCTCGATCATTACCGGCAGCATGAATAGCAAACGAACCGCGCGGCAGGGCGTAAGGCGCGCCAGGGCCGCCCTGAGCCCGGGTTGCGGGGCAGGGTGGGGAATCAGGGCCGTGCCGCGGATCCTGCCGGTCCCTGGCGGGCACGGGAAGGCCCCGCCCGGTGGGGAGCGGGGCCTTCTTCTCCTTAGACCTCGTACTCGCCTGGGTATACAGGATCGTCGTCGAGATCCAAGTCGTGGAGATCTGACTTGAAGCCGTTCTCCCGCAGCCACTCCAGCGCGTCGGGGATGCTCAGGACGCTATACGTCACGTGAGGCGGGTTGAAGAAGTCCACGTTCCAGTAGCTGTACTCCCGCAGCACGAAGTTTCCCCGGCGCGTGAGGTAGAGTTTGCCGCCAGTCCAGTCGTCCTTGTCGTACTGGCTCCGCCACCAGTTCTTGGCCGACTCTGGCAGGAACCAGAAGAGCCTTTCGTCCTCGGTCTCAAACAACCGAGCCCCCTGTTGTATGCGCGCCTCCTTCCGCGCTGTGGCCCTAACCCGCTCGTCCTGCATCTCGCCGATGTGACGCGACATGGCTCTGCTACCTCCCCTGTAACTCTTTGGGACCCGCCTAAGCGGCGGCACGGCGCGAAGGGTGATGGACTGAGTATAGGTCGTGACCCCCACCGATGCGGCCCCGCGTCCGGAACTCCGCGCCCCGCGCGGCTTCCGGGCTCCTCCTTACGCCGCCCCGCTCCCCCTCCTCCACGCCTTCCGCACGGCATCCGGCCACGCCGCCCGGTCGGCCGGCCGCCCAACCTCCACCATGAGCAACTCCCCCCAGGTCCGGCACCCGGTCTCCGCCAGCCGCCCCAGCAGCACCGCCCAGACCCTGACCGGCGTCTGGGCATCCGCGCCGCCGGTGGCGGGGCCCCGGTCGGCCGCCGGCACCCCGAGGGCGTAAGCCAGCTCGTCCAGGCGCATCGGGAGGCCGAGGTGGGCAGCCACGCGCATCGTGCAGACGCAGGGCGGCGGCGGCACGTGGCGGGCGGCGAGGACCGCCAGGTGGTACCCAGCGTTGTGTGTCACCGTCACCACAGCACCTTCTTGCAACCGGCCCAGGTACGCGGCCAGCCGGGGCCGGATGATCGGCCAGGACCGGCCGTGGGCCAGGTCGTCCGGCGTCACGTGGCTGATCGCCAGGGAACGGGCCGCCTGCCCCGTCGCGGGCAGGGGCTGGTCGGGGCGGAACAGGCTGGCCCGCACGTCGCCGTCGGCGGCGGTCTGGAGGCCGACCAAGGGCGAGAGGGGGTCCAGGCCGGCCGTGGCCACGGCAAGGCCGAGGACGGAGAGGGTGGTCAGGGGCATATCGGGGTGGATTTTGGCGTGGGGGTCCCATGCCACGGGCTCCGTGGCCGCGCTGGTCGGCATGGTGGGTCGCCTCCGGTTATCGGAGTGGTTGGGGCGGGGGTGGCTCAGGCCCCCGCCCCGTGCGCCTCCACGTCACGGCGGAGCGGGCCGCCGAGGAGCAGGGCCCCCTCCGGGTCGCGGAGGTTGGCCTGCTGGGCGAGCAGGTCAGCCCAGGTGCACGTCACTCGATAGCCGGACTGGGACCGGACCCGGAGGCCGCTGGTGGTGGTCGCCTCGATGATGCCCTGCACCCGCTGGATGCGGGTCTTGCGGCCGGCGTCGGGATCGGTCCACGCCAACACCACGGGCGTGCCGGCTGTCGGCGCCGCCGCCCGCAGGGCCGCGATGCGAGACGTGGCCGTCGCCCGCTCGGCGGCGACCCGCGCCGCCTCGGCCCGCACCTCAGCGGTCGCCACATTGTGCCACCGGATTGGGGCAGCCCCCAGGTCCACGACCTCACCAGGGCGCTCGTCTGTGTCATGCGTCTGCCCCCACAGGTCCAGGACTCCCGCCACCGCACCTGCCATGTCGCCCGCCGCCCTTCCGTTGTCTCTACAGGGATGATAACACTAAACGGGACGCCGAACGGCCCTTTTTGGGGGCAATCCCGAAAAACTTTTTGCAGCCTCAGTCAGGCCGGAGCCCTTCCCGCAGAAGGAGGTGGAGGGCGTGGTTCTGGGTCGTGTAGAGTCGCTGCGCCAGGTCGCGCGCCAGGTCAGCGGTCTCGGCGTCGGTGGAAATCGTCGTCCAAGTGATGGTGCCAGCCGGCTCCCAGCGCACGCGCTTTGCCGGCCGGTCCGCGAGTGGCGGCAGGCCCCGCGCCCGTAAGCGCTCGGCCCCGCGCCGCACAAGGTCGTTAGTGGCGGCGCTCAGCGTGGCGTTGCCCCCGCCGGCCGCCGCACGGATAGCAGCCAGGCTGGGCTCGTCGACGCCGAACCGCATCGTCACGCGCTTCCCGGCCGGCGCAAACCGACGCTGGTACCCCACATGCGCAGCCGCCTCCTTGTGTTGCCCTGCTGGCATGATAGCACCTAAACCGCGCGAAACCTCACCCGATCTTTCCCTGGTTGCCTGGCAGGCCGGAGATGCGTCACGCGGTCCTGGTATCCCCGGCCCATCGGCCCAAATGATCGGCACACCGATCTGCCCCCTATCCCCCTGGTGACCTACTGCTCAGAGCATCACCCCCCGAATCCGGGCCAGCCCCGCCCAGTCCACCGGGTCGCCCACCACGGCCCGCAGCCGGCGCCGCATCGCCCGCCGCCCGCGAACCGCCTCCGCCTCGCGCAGCCCCATGACTGCCAGCCCAACCGCCGTCGCCAGGACCGTGACCATCGCCGCCATCGGTATCGCCTCCTTGACCAAAGTCTACGTCGTGGCGGGCCCCGGCCGTGGCCGCGCGGCTGGAGCCGGGGTGGGTCAGGAGGGTGTCGGAGAGGGTCGGGTTGCGTCGGGCGGTTCCGGTGGACCGGGGTGTGTGGAGGGCGAAGTACTCGCGGATGGAGGGTGTGGCGGCCGGCTGATGTGCCGTTGCCGCCGAGCCTGGAGCACGGCTACCGCAGGCTCGGTGTATGAATCCGGCCCTCGTATCACAAGGGGATGCCTGTCCCCTCGCCGAACACCTGCACCGTCGGCCGCGGTCTCGCGGCTAGCCACCACATACAGGGGGGATGGCAGCGTGAGCGTGGCTCAGTCTCTCGTGATCGAAGCGCAGTGGGATGTCCGCTTCGGGGACGCGTTCGATCTGCTTCAGAAGATGCCTCCACATAGCGTGGATTGTGTAGTCACGAGTCCGCCGTACTGGGGCCATCGCGCGTATGACGGCCAGGAACACAACTGGGACACGCATCGACTCTGGTCCGCTCAGGGGCATCTCCTCGGAGAGATGCCCCCATACACCTGGTACCGGGACCAAGGCGGGGCCCTCGGGTTGGAACCTTACCCTGAGTGGTACGTCCACCACCTCACAGAGATATTCGCTTTGGCGGGGCGGGTACTGAAGCCCGCCGGAAGCCTGTGGGTCAACATCGGGGACACGTACTTTGCGCGGTGGTCCAGCATCCGCCCGAACGGTCGCCAGGGTCTCGGTGACCCGTTTCGCATCCGTCGCCGCACGCCGATGGGTGGTTACCGCCAGGAGAAGCAGCTACTGCTGATCCCGGCGAGGTTCGCCGTCGCCATGCAGGAGCAACGGTGGATTCTGCGCAACGATCTCATCTGGTACAAGCCCAATGTGCCGCCGCGGCCCGAGCGAGACCGGCTTCGCCTTGCCCATGAACACTTGTTCCACTTCGTCCATCGTCCAACTCAAGGCCGTGCCCGCTATTACTACGATCTGGGCGAGGTCGAGCCAGATGCGAATGATGTGGTGACAGTCAACGTCACGCCGGGGCAGGATGGGCACTCGGCGACCTTCCCAGAGGCACTGATCCGACCCCGCATCCTGAGTTCCTGCCCGCCGTCCGGAGTGGTCTTGGACCCGTTCTGCGGTTCCGGGCGCGCTTTGAAGGTGGCGGTAGAGGCCGGCCGCCGTGCCATTGGCTTTGACCTGTCCGCCACCTATGCCGAAGCGACTCGGCGGCTACTCCAAAACGTGAGTAGGCGCGCGTAGATGCCAAAGCCGGGTCGGAACTTCGTCGGGGAATGGTTCGGGCACCGCGTATACCCCAAAGTCGCAGAGGTGCCCGAGGCGTTGCGAGACCAAAGGGACGGCCGCTGTCCCTTCTTGTCCTCGGCTCTGGCGGAAGACAAACGGGTGCATCCCGTTTTTGTGGCAGGGGCTGTGTTGACAGTATATGGAAAACCAGGAATTGGCGGCTGAAGAGAAAACTCCTCTTGACTGACCTGGAAAGCCCAGCGAGGCAATCCACCCCAGGTCAGGGAGAGGAGTTCTA
>DAHWHT010000252.1 GCA_027335515.1 Clostridia bacterium | reverse complement strand
GCCCTCTTTTAGGGTGCGGAATGAGGGCTTGAGGATGGCCAGGAGCTCTCTATCTTGGGTCCGCTGGGCCTGGGTATTGGCCCGCCGGTCTCCCAACATGCCTCCTCCGCAGCACCCCATCGTGAAGCCCTCCCTGTTGTGTCCAGCGCCGAATCGTGACGGACCCCGGCCCCAGACTCAAGGCCCGGGTGCGCTCCGTGGTCTGCGTCTCAGGCGCTTCCGTGCCGTGGATACGGAGATACTCCTCGGTGGTGATCTCACCCCGCACCAGCCGCTCCTTGTCGATCTGGCGCAACTCCAACTGCAGGGCCTGCCTGCGCTCCTCCGGCGTCTGCGACTGGAGTTGCTCGTCGGCCTGCTTGTGGCGACCCGTCATCCCGCGTAGGCAGAAGACCATCGTTGCCGGACAGGCGAGCACCGGCAGGTACTCCAAGAAGGCTCCGAGCGCCAAGTGACCACGCCCAGGCATCCATCGTGCGCCGGCCATGTAAACCGGTTGTGTCGGTTGTGTAAAGTCGCCGTGAAGCCGACTGCCGGCGCGATCCTGATCTTGCCGCAGGGACCTTTTCATGCCGTGACCTGAAGGACGCCGTGCATCCCCTGCTGGGCGTGTCCCGGGACTGGGCAGAGGTAATAATAGGTGCCCGCGCTCGCCGTGAAAGTCGCGCTGCTGGTATGATATGCGGCGTTCGTCAGGGACTTTGTCGTGCGCGCAGGTAGAGGCATCATCAGGAGGTTGCTGGCAGCGCCCATCATGGCCATGTACGCGTAGGGAGGCGGGGTGGTCGTGAGTTCGAAACCGTGCAGGTACCCCCAGTCTGTGTTCACGAGGTCGACCGTGACCTTGGTTCCTGACCGTACCACGACTGTTGGGTTCACCAAGCCATCGATTTCCCACGTCATGTTGGGTGCCCCATGTGGGGAGGCCAAGGCCACGAGGGTCACGGAGTTCCCCGCGTAGCTCACCGTGTTGGTCTTCCGATCGATCGTCGCCCCAACGTTGCCCTGTCTGACCAAGGCGTCGAGGTTTCCGGCGTTGATCAGGCGAGCACCGCTCACCGATCCGGTCCCCATCATGCCTCCACCCTGGCCCCCCATCATGCCGGCGAAACCCACACCGCTCCCGCCGGTGCCCGCCGTGCCGTTGTATCCCTGGCCACCACCGGACTGTGTCCAGGGCAGGCGCAGCCCGGCAGCAGTGCCTGCCACGCCCGTGAAGATGATCCCTCCGATGCCGAGCGCCGCCAGTGCCACCCCGGTCCACAGCGCGCTCCGCAACGTCACGGCTCTCCCGCCCCCTTCTGTGTCAGTTCCCGATGCATTTCCTGATATTGTTCGCGGGTGATCTCGCCGCGCGCATAGCGGATCCTCAGCAGCGCCAGCGGATCGTCCGGGCCAGACAACGGCCGGCCCTGGCTGCCCTGCCATCTGGTCACCAGCGCATAGAGCAGGATGCCGACCCCTACGAGCAGCACGATCCAGAACAGGCCCAGCAGGAGCATCGTTGTAATCATCCCGGTCATCAACGGCGTTGAACCCCCTTCCTGAGCATCAGCGTACCCGCCTCGTGTCGACCTACGATGAAGCTTGTGTGTCGCCGTTGTAAGGTTTCGGCCGCATGGCCCCTCCGGCCTTGTTTCTGCGGCTCCCGATGGCATCCTATAGGCAGGCACGGCCGGGAGGTGGCTCATGGCACGGCTGTTGGTAATCGACGATGATGCGGAGGTGCGCGCGGTCATCCAGGCCTACGGTGAAAGCGCGGGCTGGACAGTGGCGGGAGCCGCGACGGCCGTAGTCGGCCTCGCCGACCTGGAGAGGACCGAACCGGACGTGGTCGTTCTGGACGTGATGCTGCCGGACAGAAGCGGCTGGGACGTGCTCGCAGCCATCCGGCGGCGCTCGGATGTGTACATCCTGATGCTCACCGGCCGCGGCGCCGAGACGGAGCGGATCCTCGGTCTCACGCGTGGCGCCGACGACTATCTGGTAAAGCCATTCAGTCCCGGCGAGCTTCTGGCCCGGTGTCAGGCGCTGCTGCGACGGCCCCGCGGCGGCCGGGATGCCGTCCCTCCCAGTCCGGAAGTGTTGCGCGCTGGCCCTCTGGTGATCGATACCGCTACTCGTCGCGTCGAGGCCGATGGCGCGCCCGTCGAACTTACGGCGCTGGAGTTCAGCCTGCTGCAGACCCTGGCGGGGCATCCCGGTCGGGTGTTCACGCGCGGTCAACTCGTCTCCGCGGTTTGGGGCGACAGCTACGAAGGATACGAACGCGTCATTGATGTCCACGTCGGCCACATCCGCAGGAAGCTCGGTGACGATCCTGACGCACCCAGGTTCATCGAAACGGTGCGCGGTGTGGGTTACCGTTTCATCCCCGCCGCGGCGGAACGCCCGTGAGCGTACAGCGGCGCTTCCGCCAGGCGCTTTTGCTCGTGGCTGCGGCAGCCTCCGGCATGACGCTGGCGGGGACGGTCCTGATGGCCGGTCTCGGCCTCTCTGGAGGCTTTCTGCGCTTGTTGCCTACCTTGGTGCTGCACCGGGCCGCACCCGTGATTGTGCGCGCGCTCGTCATCGCCGTCGTTCTGGGGAGCGTATTGGCCGGCATTGGGGCGATCGGGCTCTCCTGGTGGCTGTCCCGAGCCTTGGCACAGACCCTCGCGGTCCGGCTGCGACCGTTCGTCGATCTCTCACGGCGGATCTCCCGCGGCGATCTCACTGGTCGCCTCTCCGTGCGGGAAAGTGACGAGCTCGGGGAATTGGCCTATGCCCTGAACCGGATGGCCGAGGTCCTGAGCGAAGTCGACCGGCAGCGCGAGACGTTCCTGGCGGCCGTCG
>DAHWHT010000239.1 GCA_027335515.1 Clostridia bacterium | reverse complement strand
CGGCCCGCGTCACGGCCGCCCTACCGCTCGCCGACCGCCGTCTCATCCGCCTCAAGGCGTTCCGCGAGCACCTCGCCGCAGCTGCCCGCCGCTAGCGGGCCCCCCGCAGCGGGCTCCCGCCGAATCCAACCGACTCTTGACGCCATAGTGAATTTGGCATCCCCGTTCCGCAGGTTCATGGCGTGCGGCAGCTTGGTGGGCCGGGCGTCCATGCAGGAAAGGACGACCAGTTTCTTGTTCGGGTAGCGCGAGGTTCGGTATGGCTTTATGCTCGGTTTTCCACAAAGTTCCGGTTGTATTCCAGAATGTCGTACAGGAGCTGCATTTCAGAAACGCGCCTCCCGATCGGTGGTCGCGGTCGGGACCCCCGGTGCCGTCGTGTCCGCGATCCCCGGTCGTGCCGGCGAAGTGGAACCGCCGGTTTTCCCGCGCAACCGTGTCGATTTCCGTCGGTGTCAAGGCCTGAATGGACCATTGTGCGAGGGGCGACCGCACTCCGCATGTGGTTCCTTCGCCCGTGCGGGCGCGGTCCTGTTGTTCGGTAGGCTGGGGGCCGGAGGGCGGACGCCGAGCCGCTCCAACGGAGGAGTTCTTGCGTGGCGCAGCGCATGTGGCTTCGGGTGTCCTCTGGGTTCGCGGCCGGGTTCCCTGCGGGCCGCACGCTTCGGTGGGGCGCGTTGGTCGCGGCCGCGGCGCTCCTGTCCGGCTGCGGGCCGCAGTATGTGCTCCTGCACCCCGTCGGGCCGGTGGGACAAAGCGAGCTTCGTTTGATGCTTCTGGCCGGCGGCGCCATGGCCGTCGTCATCCTTTTTGTCTTCGTCTTGCTCGCCATCGCGGCGGTGCGCTTCCGGGACCGTCGGGGTCGGCGCGCGGCCTACGTGCCGGACTGGCACGAGAGCCGGGTGTTGGAACTGATCTGGTTTGTCATCCCCGTTGCGATCGTGGCGATTATCGCCGTACCCACGCTGCGCCAGACGTATGCCCTGGCCCGGATGCCCCACGCGCGCAAGGCGCTGGTGGTCGACGTGACGTCTTTGAGTTGGAAGTGGTTTTTCGAGTATCCGGGCCAGCACCTCGCCACGGTCAACCACCTGGTCCTGCCGGAGGGCCAGCCCGTGTTGTTCGAACTGACCGCGGACTCGGCCATGAACACCTTTTGGGTGCCCCAACTCGGCGGAATGGAGTACACGATGCCGGGTGAGGTGCTGCCGCTGTGGCTGCAGGCCGACCACACCGGTGTGTTCTGGGGGCACAGCGCGAACTTTTCCGGGTTGCAGTTCGAGAAGATGTTCTTCTCGGTCAAAGTGGTGTCGGCCTCCGGCTTTGCCACCTGGGTGCAGACGACGCAGCGGTCAGCCCCGGCCCTGACGGCCGGCGGGTATCGCCGCCTGCGGGCCTTTGGCACCACCGGACCGGCCACGTACTCCGGCTATCCGGCCGGGTCGTTTCCCGCGATCTCGCACCGGTTCACCCTCTCCGGCGGGCAATACGTTCCGGCCGTGCGCGGGTACGGACAGATGAACATGGGGCTGATGCCGGCCGCCGGCTCGGGCAAGGCTGCGTCGGGGGGCCGCAGCTGACACCGGCGTCCCGATTCCAGTGTTGCGCAAGGAGGCCGGGGGATCGATGACCGTGCCCGCGTTTGTCCCGTATCTGCTGCACACGCTGTTTCCGCCCAACACGCACCGGCCGACCGAGATCGGCGCGGACGTAATGATGGTCGCCGGAGTGGGTTACCTTATCTATTGGCTGACGCGCCACCACAAGTGGGGCTGGCTCTGGCGCGATTGGCTGACCACCGTCGACCACAAGAAGATCGGTACCATGTACCTGATCGCCGCGATCCTGATGCTGTTTCGCGGCGGCGTCGACGCGCTGATGATGCGCGTCAACCTGGCGATGCCGCAGACGCCCTTCATCGGTCCCGAGGAATACAACGAGGTCTTTACCACCCACGGCGTGATCATGATCTTCTTTATGGCCATGCCCTTCATCTTCGCGCTGTTCAACGCCGTCATCCCGTTGATGATCGGGGCGCGGGATGTGGCCTTTCCGCGGCTCAACGCCGTGAGCTTCTGGTTGTTTGCCTTCGCGGCGGCCCTCTTCAACCTGGCCTTTGTGGTGGGAGGTGCGCCGAATGTGGGCTGGACGGCATACCCGCCGCTCACCGAGCTGCACTTCAACCCGGGCGTGGGGACGAACTATCTTTTGGTATCCCTGCTTATTTCCGGTATCGGCACCACCATCACCGGCATCAACTTCCTGGTCACGGTTCTGCGGATGCGGGCCCCAGGGATGACGCTGATGCGCATGCCGATGTTCGCGTGGGCGGCCCTGAACACTTCGGTCCTCATCCTGTTCGCGTTTCCGCCGCTGACGGTCGCCCTGCTGATGACCCTGCTGGACCGTTTGGCGCATACCGCCTTTTTCACCATGAGCCACGGCGGCATGCCCATGATGTATGTCAACCTCTTCTGGCTTTTTGGACATCCAGAGGTCTACATCGTGGCGCTGCCCGCCTACGGCGTGTTCTCCGAGGTCGTGCCCACCTTCTCCGGCAAGCGGCTGTTTGGATACACCTCCATGGTCGTATCCATGGCCGCGATCATGGTGCTGTCCTATGGGGTCTGGGTGCACCACTTCTTTACGATGGGCGCCGGCGCCGCGGTCAATGCCTTCTTCGGGATCTCGACGATGCTGATCGCCATTCCGACCGGCGTCAAGATCTTCAACTGGATCTTCACCATGTGGGGCGGCCGCATCCGCTTTACGACCGCGATGCTGTATGTGATGGGCTTCATCCCGACGTTCACCATCGGTGGCGCGAGCGGGATGTTTCTGGCAACGGTTCCCGCCGACTACCAGGTGCACAACAGCTACTTTCTGGTGGCCAACTTCCACAACGTGCTGATCGGCGGCACCGTCTTTGGGTTGCTGGCGGGCATGTATTACTGGTGGCCGAAGATGTTCGGCTACCGGCTCGACGAGCGCCAGGGCAGGTGGGCCTTCTGGCTGTTTCTGATCGGGTTCTGGGTGACCTTCGGACCGCAGTATCTTCTGGGTTTCAAAGGTATGCCGCGGCGCATGTGGACCTATCCCGCCGGTCACGGCTGGCACCTGCTCAACGTGATCTCGACGGTGGGGGCCTTCATGATGGGCGCGGGCTTCCTGGTACTCGTGTACAACGTGGTCTGGAGCATGCGCCACGCGGAGCGCGAGGTCGGCGGCGATCCCTGGAACGGCCGCACCTTGGAGTGGTCACTGCCCTCGCCGGTGCCGGAATACAACTTTGCCCGCATCCCCACGGTCTCCAGCCTGGACGCCTGGTGGGCCATGAAGCAGGTCGGCCAGGGACCGGACCAGAGCGCCGCCACGCCCAGCCTGCGTCCCCAGGACATCCACGGGCTTGAACTGCCCAGGAACACGGCCTATCCGTTCTTCCTTGGCGCCGCCTTCTTCGTCCTGGGCTTCGGTCTGGTGTTCTCCTGGTGGGTGATCGCCCTGCTGGGGCTGGCCGGGGTGGGTGCCGCGCTGGGGTATGCCTGGTTCGACCAGGATCAGCACAAGCACGTGCGCGCCGACGAAATCCGCCGCATCGAGGCGTCGTTGGGGAGGTTGCCGGCGTGAGTCTGCCGCTGGAAAAGACGGATGCGTCCCCGCCCATCCGGTTCGCGTCCGAGCCGGCGCGGCACTTGGCGGGGGTGCCGCTGGAGTTCTCCGACGAGGAGCAGAGCCTGAAGATCACCGGGTTCTGGATGCTGCTGGTCACTGATCTGCTGATCTTCGCGAGCCTGTTTGCCTCGTACGCCGTGTATCGGCCGATGGTGGCCGCGGGCCCGTCCGGCGCCCAGCTTTTCAGCCTCGGATCCGCGATTGCCGAGACGCTGTTTCTTCTGACTTCCAGCTTCACCGTCGGGATCGCCGTCTGGTACATGCGCCGCGGACGCCGGGGGGCGATGCTGGCCTGGATGGCCGTCACCCTGCTGCTGGGGGCGTGCTTTCTCGGGTTGGAACTGCACGAGTTCATCGCGGACGTGGCCCGGGGCGCCTCCTGGCAGACCAGTGCCTTTTTGTCCTCCTTCTTTCTGCTGGTCAGCACCCACGGGGCGCACGTCCTGTTTGGCATCGTCTGGGCCACGGCGATCATCGTGCAGGTGCTGCGCCGCGGTCTGAACGTGGTCACGGCGCGCAAGGTCTATACCTTCTCACTGTACTGGCACTTCCTGGACATCATCTGGGTCTTCATCTTCACCGTGGTGTATCTGGGCTCCCGGATCACCTAGTCCGGCGTCGCCGGGTGGTTTGCGGCGGTGGCAAGGGGAGGCGAAGCGCATGCAAGCCGAGGTACAGGACGCCGTCTCGACCCATGCAACCGAGACGGAGGTCGGATTCGAGTTTCTCAACCCGCATTTCGCGCAAGAGGGGTTTCCCTGGGCTCAGGTTTGGGGTTACGTGGGCTCGCTGCTGCTGACCGCTGCGGCGGTGTATTTGGTCGTCCAGCACCTGCTGCCGGCGGCGACCCTGGGTGCCCTGGTTCTGGCGCTGGCGGCCGGTCAGGCCATGCTGCAACTCGGCGTGTTCATGCACATCCGCGAGAGTCGGGGACCGGCCTGGCAGATCCTGCCCCTCGGGCTGTCGTTTGTGATCGCGTTTGTCCTGGTCGGGATGTCGATTTGGATCATGACCTTCAAGTGGGGGGTCTCCTGACCGCGCCCTGACCGCAGGGAGGTTCAGGGGCCGGCGGGCCGGCGAACGCCGGGGTGTCCGGCCGTGGGCCGAACCTTCCGGCGTTCGCTGGTGGTGCCGGGTGGCCGCCTGGTCAGGAAACGGCCACGTCGGCCTTTTCGACGGCCACCGGGTGCCCTTGGTCGGCGGCCCGCCAGACGGCTTCGGTGAGTTCGATTACGCGCAGCCCGCAGATGGGCGGCACCTGGACCTCGGCGCGCCCCAGGATGGCGTCGATGAGGTTTTGGTCCTTGCTCCCGACCGATGGACCAAAGTCGGTCACCGCCGTCGGCTCCATGGCATCCTCTGTGGCGATGGAGACGTGGCCGCCCTGCCGCATCCAGATGATGCCCTTGTCGCCGGCAATGGTGACGTCTTCCCACATACCCTTGGCCACCTGGTCCCCGACAATCGAGATGTTGCCCACGGCCCCGTTGGTGAAGCGCACGCTGACGGCGGAGTTGATGTCGACGCGCTCCCCGCGCCGGTCGATGTAGGCGCTGGCCTCCGCCGCCTCGAGGCCGGTGATCCAAAGGACGATGTCGACTAGGTGGCTGCCCGAGTCGTTGAGTTGTCCGCCGCCGCCCAGGCTCGGGTCGGTGCGCCAGGTGCCGCGCTGGCCGCGGAGCCAGTTTTGGCTCTGGTAGCACTGAAGGAAGGTGACCCGCCCGATGCGGCCGGAGGCAATCTGGTCGCGGATCCAGCGGAAGCGCGCATCGAAGTGGCGCTGATAGCCGATGCACAGCACCTTGCCGGTCTCGCGCTGCTTGTTCACCAGGGCCCGGGCGTGGGCGCTGGTGCAGGCCATGGGCTTTTCCACTTCGACATGGAGGCCGTGGTCCAGGGCGTAGAGCGCCTGTTCGTAGTGCAGGGTGTGCGGGGTGCTGATGACCACCGCATCCAACTCGGTCCGCTCGATCATTTCGCGGTAGTCGCCAAAGGTCGGCACCGACCGCCCCAGGCGCTCCGTGGCCAGTTGCAGGCTCTGCGCGCTCGGGTCGGCGAAGGCGACGATCTCTACGTCCGCCAGCCGGGCCATCTGCGCAATGTGGCCGCGGGCGTTACCTCCCGTTCCGATGAAGCCCAAACGAATCGTGTCTCCCGCCATCCTGATCCCCCTCGTCTTCGATCGCGGCCGTGCTTGCCTTGAAGCCGGTCCGCCCCGCGCTGTGCCGCCACCTGCTCCAGATCGCGCCGGCCTTCCAGGTTGGCGCACGCCGCCGCGGGAGCGGGACGACCGCGTCCCATGGTCTGCCTACGCCGACGGCGCGGGGAACCCTGCATCGACTTGTCTTCGGGTGAACTTCGTCGACCGCCGCCGGCCCGATCGGTGTCGGGTCGAGGAGTGGAGCCATGGCCGCAGGCGGAGGCGGGTCCGCCACGAAGTGGCCACCGGCGGGGTGCGGATACGGTGCGGATACGGTGCGGATACGGTATGGAGGGCGGGGGATGCAACGTGGACGGTGCGACGCCTCAGGATACCGCCTGGCTGACGCGCGAGCGCTTCGGACTTTTCATGCACTGGGGTCTGTATGCGGCGGCCGCCCGGCATGAGTGGGTGCAGAACCGTGAACGGATTGCGCCGCAGGCGTACCGCAAGTATTTTGAACACTTCGAGCCGGACCTCTTTGATCCGGCGGCGTGGGCACGGGCGGCGCGGCGGGCGGGCATGCGCTACATGGTGGTCACCGCCAAACACCACGAGGGGTTCTGCCTCTGGGACTCGGCGCTGACGGATTACAAGGCCCCCAATACGCCCGCCGGCCGCGACCTGCTGCGGCCGCTGCTCGACGCCTTCCGGGCCGAGGGGTTGCGCGTCGGTATCTACTACTCGCTGATTGACTGGCACCATCCGGACTTCCCGCTGGACGGCCTGCACCCGCTGTGCGACGATCTTGAGGCCAGGCAGCGCGAGGCCGGCCGCGACATCCGCCGCTACACCGAATACCTCCACGGCCAGGTGCGCGAACTGCTCACGGGTTACGGTCGCATCGACTACCTGTGGTTCGACTTTTCGTATGCCGGCAGCGACTGGGGTTGGTCGCGCGGCAAGGGGCGCGAGGATTGGCAGTCCGAGCGGCTGGAGGCCATGGTCCGCGAACTGCAGCGGCAGATCATCCTCAACGACCGTCTGGACCTTGGACGGGGTGTGCGAACCCCCGAAGAACGTCAGCCCGGCCGGGGAGAGGGCGCGACGCAGGGGGGCTGGGAGGCCTGCCAGACGATGAATGGCTCCTGGGGTTACCACCGCGACAGCGCAGGCTGGCGCGACGCCGACGACCTGTTGCGCACGCTGATCGACGCCGTCGGCAAGGGGGGCAACCTGCTGCTGAATGTGGGGCCGACGGCCCGCGGCACCTTTGATCCGCAGGCCCAGGCGCGCCTGGAGGCGATCGGGGACTGGATGCGGCTGCACGGGCGCGCGATTTACGGTTGCGGGGCGAGTGCACACCACCCACCCGAGGATTGCCGCTACACCCAGGCCGACGACCGCCTCTATGTGCACGTGTTGGCCTGGCCGTTCCGCCGCCTTCGCTTGGAGGGGCTGGCGGGGCGCGTCGCGTATGCCCAACTGCTGCACGACGCCTCCGAGGTCCGCTTCCGCGAGGAGGGCGCGGACGTTGCCCTCGAACTGCCGCCCCGGGCCCCGGACGTGCGCGTGCCGGTGGTCGAGGTGTTCCTGCGCGGGAAGTAGGGCGCCGGGTGTGGTGCGTCCGTGGGAACGAAGGGGGGAGAGGGCCGGGCGGGGCGGCGGTCCGTGCCGCCCGGCCGGTGGATGGCACGCCTGTTCGAACCGTTGGCGTTGCGCGGGGTGATCCTGCGCAACCGGATCGTCATGTCGCCGATGTGTCAGTACTCCGCCCAGGACGGTGTGCCCAACGATTGGCACCTGGTGCACCTGGGAGCCCGGGCCGTGGGGGGGGCCGGCCTGGTGCTCGCCGAGGCCACGGCGGTCGAGCCGTCCGGGCGTATCAGCCCGGCCGACAGCGGGCTGTGGAATGCGGTGCAAGCGGAGGCGTGGGCCCGCATCACCCGGTTCATCGCCTCCCAGGGGGCGGTGGCGGGTGTCCAACTCGCCCACGCCGGCCGCAAGGCGAGTACCGCGCCGCCATGGGAGGGTGGGCACCCGCTCGCTCCGCAGGACGGGGGCTGGCGCCCGATTCACGGCCCGACCGCCGAACCTTTCCGCCCGGGTTATCCGGAGCCGGAACCGCTGGACGACCAGGGCATCCGGCGGGTCGTCGCCGCCTTCGCGGCGGCGGCCGGTCGCGCCCTGGATGCGGGGTTTGCC
>DAHWHT010000160.1 GCA_027335515.1 Clostridia bacterium | reverse complement strand
AGGCGGCGGCCATGGTGCTGCGCGCCATGCGCTACCGCGGTGCGGCGTGGTGAGGGGCGGCCGCTCAGGTCCTGCCCTGCTGCGGTGGCGCTGCCAAGAGGGGGACGATCGGTCTATGCGCGGGCATGCCAGGGGACTGCGATGCGTCGTAACGGCCCTGATGGCGGGATGGTGCGTGTCGCTCGCGGGCTGCGCCAGGGCTATGCCGGCGCAGGCCACCCACCGCGCCGCCGCGTCCCGGGCGGCGGTCCCGGCCGCACCGGCCCGCGCTGTGCAGGACCCCAACCAACAACGCCTGGCGGTGACGGTCGGTCCGGCCCGCGGCGCTGGAACCTGATCCGGAGGCGACAGGGGCGAGGCGTCCTCCCGGGACGCGCACCACCGGAGGGGTACGCGGCGGTCGATGGGCGGCACCTCGACGGAGCCGCCTCTCTCAGGTGCAGGGACGCGCCCGACGTCCAAGCGCCTGCCGCCGCCGCCGGAGGCACCGGCCTGCGGCTTGCCCGTGCCGGCCGCCGCACGGTAGCCTGGTCGCGTCGTGGGAGCCTCCGGTTGCCCCCGGTCCGTCGACACGGGAACCGTTGGCCGACCAGAACCGAACGCCGCAACCCCAAGGAGCGCACGATGCAGGCATACGACATCAAGAAGGCACGCAGAGATCTCTACGCGCCGCAGCCGGGTGCCTTTGAGATCGTCGCGGTGCCCGAGATGGGCTTCCTCATGGTGGATGGGCACGGCGACCCGAACACTGCGGCCGCGTATCGGCAAGCCGTCGAAGCGTTGTATGCGGCCTCGTACTCGGTGCGCGCCCTGGCGAAGGCGGCGCTTCAGACGGTGCACGTGGTGGGGCCGCTCGAGGGCCTGTGGTGGGCGGAGGATCCGGAAGCCTTCCGCACCCGCGATAAGGGTGCGTGGAACTGGACGCTGCTGATCGTCCAACCCGATTGGATCACGCCCGATATCGCCGCAGAGGCGCTGGCCGCCGCTCAGAAAAAGAAGCCGCTGTCCGCACTCGGCCTCGTTCGCTTCGAGCGCTATCGGGAAGGCCGCAGCGTGCAGATCCTGCACGTCGGCTCCTACGACGACGAGGGGCCAACGCTCGAACGCCTCCACCACGTATTCCTGCCCGCCAACGCGCTCGCGCCGCGCGGCCGACACCACGAGATCTACCTTTCCGATGCCCGCACGACGGAGCCGCCCAAGCTGAAGACCATCCTGCGCCAACCCGTCGCGGCGGCCATGTCTGGCGGCGCCCCCCGGCCGGACCCGGTCCGGTAGCACCCTCGATTGGGGACCTCGTTGGGCCGCGCACCGTCCCACGCGAAGGTCTCGCTTGCCGGTGCCCTCGGTGATGGGAGCCGCTGGGATCATGGGCCGCGCCGCGAAGTTCCGCAGGACGTGCACGGGGGAGCACCGGCGAGGGCGGGTGGCGAAGAATTCGGACCGGCATAGAGCGGCGAGCCAGGCGCAAGGGAGTTGAGGTATGGCATGGGGTGCCGTGTGCGCCGCGCCGGCCGCACGCCAGGGGTGGGGTCTGCCGGCTGTTGGCGGATGGCACCGCGCACGGGGTTTCGGTGGGGCCATGGGCCTTGCACCGACGAAGGCAGGTAGACTCATGGCGGTTTGTTGTGCGGTTGGTACGGTCCATCCATCGGTGCGCGGTGCGGGGAGGGGTGTGTCGTCCAGCCCCTACTGGTACCACTGCCCCTGCAGGGCCCACAGCCTGGCATACTCCCCGCCGGCCGCCACCAGGGCGTCATGGCTGCCCTGCTCCACCAATCGGCCTTGCCGTAGAACCAGGATGCGGTCGCAAAGGCGGGCCGATCCGAGGCGGTGGCTGACCAGCACCGCCGTGCGGCCCGCGGCCATCGCCGCAAAGCGGCGGAAGACGTCGGCCTCCGCCTGGGGGTCCAGAGATGCCGTCGGCTCGTCCAGGACGATCAGGGGCGTGTCCCGCATGAAGCCGCGCGATACCGCCACGCGCTGCCATTGGCCACCGGAGAGTTCGGTGCCGTCGGTGAACAGGCGCGTCAATGGCGTATCAAAGCCCCGCGGCAGGTTGCGCGCCACCTCCGAGGCTCCACCGCGCTCGGCCGCCAATTCGACCGCCGCGCGGTCCCCGACCCGGTCCGCCCGTCCGTAGCCGACGTTTTCCGCGAGTGTGAAGGCGTAGTGGACGTGGTCCTGGAAGACCGCGGCCTGACGGTCGCGCACCGTGGCGAGGTCCATCGTCCACAGATCCTGCCCCCCGAGCAGCACCCGACCTTCGCTTGGGCGGAACAGGCCGGTCAGCACCTTGACCAGCGTCGTCTTGCCGGAGCCGTTTTCCCCAACCAGGGCGACGCGCTCACCGGCATGAATCGTGGCCTGGATCCCGTGCAGTGCCGGCTGCGTCCCCTGCGGGTAGCGGAAGCAGACCTCCTCCAACTGGATGTCGCCACCGAGGCCGTCGCCGGGGGGCGCCTCTCCGCCCGTCGGCTCTTCCGGACCGAGGTCCAGATACACAAAGAGGTCGGCAACCCGTAGCACGCGCTCGCCGGTGAACTGGAACACCGACATGAACCCGCCGGCCGCCCCCTGGATTCCCCGCAGGGCCAGCAGCATCGCCGCGAAGGCGCCGGCCGGCAGGCGCCCGGCGGCGACATCCCATGCGGCCACGCCCAGCCCCGCCACCATGCCGACCGTGGACAGGCTGCGCATGGCGGCGCGCGCCAGGGACTGGCCGCGTTCCTGGCGGTAGCGCGCATCGGCGACCGTCCAATACAACCTGTCCCACTGTCGCAGCAGCCAGGCTGTCAGGTCGAACGTCCGCACTTCCTTGGCGGCATCGCGATCGGTCAGCAGTTGGTCGAAGTAGTCGCGTTGGCGTTCGATCGGGGTTTGCTGCCACTCCAAGAAGAAGCGCGCCCGCGACTGGATGATCTCCGCCGCAGGGGCGAGCACCGCCACCCCCAGCGACGCCAGGAGCAGCCAGGGGTTCCAACGCGCCACGATCACCGACAGGGCCAGGAGGGTGGCCGCCGTCTGCGGCAGGCGGAAGAGGCCGTGCATCAAGTTGAGGAAGAATCCCGGGCGTGCGGCCTCGCCGGCCCGGCCCAGAATGGCGTGGAAGTCGGAGCGTTCGAATACTTCGAGGCGTAGCTGCGCCGCCTTCCGCTGCAACCGCAGTTGCGCGGAGTCCTCCATCTCCTGGCGCAACCGCTCCTCCAGGAGGTCGAGCACTGGCGAAAGGAGGTGTTGTGCGAGGGTCAGCGCCGCCCAGATCCAGAGCCACCGCAGCAGGTTCGAGGCCGGCACGGTGCCGGTGAAGACACCGAGGGCGTCCCCGAAAGCCCGGCGGACAATCCAGACGCTCGCCGCCGGCAGCAGACCCGTGGTTACGTGCATGACCAGCGTCGCGACGGTGCGCCACGGGTCCACCTGCAGCATCCACACCAGGAAGCGCCACATCGTGACGGTGACGCCGCCGCGCGGCGGGGGCGGGGGAAACGCCGGGTCGTACCCCGCCCCCGCGTCCCGCACCATCCGCCTCCGGCCTAGCGATACCACTGTGCCTGCTCCTCCCACATCCGAGCGTAGAGGCCTCCCAGACCCAGCAGTTCCGCGTGGGTTCCGTCTTCCGCGATGCGGCCCTCGTGCAGCACCAGGATCCGATCGGCCAGGCGGGCCGAGCCCAGGCGGTGCGAGATCAAGAGGACGGCGCGCCCGGCCAGGAGCTCCGCGAAGTGCCCATACACCTCTGCCTCCGCCTTCGGGTCCAGCGACGCCGTCGGTTCGTCCAGGATCAGCAACTGCGGGTCCCGCATGAAGGCCCGGGATATGGCGATCCGCTGCCACTGCCCACCCGACAGCCCCATGCCACCGGGCAGGATGTGGCCGACCGGGGTGTTGTAGCCGTGGGGCAGGGCGGAGATGAACCCGTCCGCCCCCCCCTGGCGCGCGGCCGCGGCGACCGCCTCGGCATCCTCACAGGCCGAGACCCGCCCCACGCCGATGCTCTGGCCGGCGGTGAACGCGAACCGGACGTAGTCCTGAAATACGGCGGAGACCCCGTGGTGGATGGACGTGGGCGTCAGATCGCGGTAGTCGACGCCGTCGGCGGTGACGCGGCCCGCGTCCGGTGGATACAGCCCCAAGAGCAGCTTGACGA
>DAHWHT010000096.1 GCA_027335515.1 Clostridia bacterium | reverse complement strand
CTTTGTTGAGGGGGGGATGCCAGCGGATGCGGTCTGTGGCGGAGCGAGGCGACTCTGGACCAAGGCCGCGGCTGCCGACCGCCGACGGATGGACGGCGCCACTCCGCGCCGGGGTGCCGGGCGGCTCGGTGTGGCGCCGCCGGTCCGCGATCATGGCTGGACGTGGTCCGATCCAGGGGAGACGCCCGTGCACGACCCCAACCGCGGTTGGACGGCGTTGTGCGGCTCGTGCCTTGGCCTGCAACAACGAGCCCCGTGGACGCGGCGTCCTGGCCCTGGGGACGCCACTTGGCCCGGTCGCGGCGTGCTTGCGCAGGGAGCGGGCGGGTATTCGTATCCGGCCGTGGTTGCTGCGGCGTCCGGTGGGTTGCACGTGCTGCATACCCACGAGCGCAGGAGTATTCGTCATCTGCGCGTACGCCAAGACTGGTTGGCCTGAGCGGCCTGAGCGGCCAACGCGCCGGATCACGGGCGGCTGCGTTGGTGCTTTGGCGGAAGTATGGGGGGAGCACCGTGGAGGTTGTGGTTGCGCGGTACGCGCTGGATCGCGTGCCCCTGTCTTGGATCATAGACGACAGTACCGCGCTGCTGAATCTCAACTATTTCTTTTTGCGCGATCGAGCCGTACGAACGGGTGAGGTTCGTCGATGGGAAGACCTGCCGGTGGTCATCCCGGAAGCGTTCACGCGTGAGTGGGCGGAGTGGTGTCTGGACAACGGAGTCCGCGGTAAGTTCAGCGTGGTGCCCTGGCCCGCAGGTCTTGGCCGAGTGGATCAGGCATTGCCGCTATTAAGCGCCGACCAGTTGAGCCGCTGGCTGTCCCTCTGCCGTGAATGCATTGTCCCCGCGTTCGATATGACGCCGGAGATGCTCACGCACACCTGTGTTTACGATCTCGACACACAGCGCCCGCGGGCCGACGGCGCCTGGGAACAGATCGAGTGGCAGTCCTTTCGCGAGGACGAGGGCGTCGGGCCCTATATGGCGTTGGCCTGCGAGATCCTCGTGAACGCTGGCATACCACCCCAAGGGGTCACATCTCCAGGCGGTTTTGGGGGGGGGTGCCTGGGGTTATACGCGCAGTTGGTGGGGGAGCACTGTCGTTCCGTTACGGGCCGTCCGGCTCCATTCTTTTTCCAGCGCACCGAACTCGTTCAGACGGCGATCGACACCCCGGTCTGGTACCCGAATCCGGCGCTCGGCACTGCGGTTGGAGAGGTGATCGCCTGCACGGGCGATTGGACCGGCTCATGGACCGGTTACGGGGTGGTGGATCCCGACCGGTTCATTACACAAGATCTTCAGGGTGGACGCCTGCCGGCGGTGATTGACGCGGGTAGTCCCTGCGTGCTCCTCAGTCACTGGCAGGGGATGTATGGGTTGCATGACGGCGACCGCCGAGGTTTTCGCACGATGCAGGTGGTTGTGGAGCGCCTCCGCCAGCGGGATCCGCGGGGCGAGCGGACGATCTGGCGCAAGGTCAGCGACATTACGGATTACGCCTGTGCCCGTCACCTGGCCAGTGTGCACTGTCAGGGGAATGTGGCCACGGTGCATCTGCCGATGGTGGTACCGAACCTCACGGTGCGGGTATTTGGGGTGCGGCCCAGGGGCGTGGTGGTCGATGGGCAACCTTTGACCCGCGCGAACGAGCGGGCTGCGTTTCGCAGCGGCACCTTCTTGCCTGTGGATGGCGGTGCGTTGATTGCGTTCGATCCACGCGGACATGACGTACAGGTTGAGATGGATCCTGGTGTGGTATGACGGGCGTGTGGACAAGCAGAGATCGGCCCGGCGGCGGGGCCCATCGGCTGCGCAGCGGCCCCGCATGTGGGCCGGGCGGAGCCAGGGTGCCCTGCCGCGGTGCGGTGCGAAGCGGCTCGATTCGGTGCCTACGCCACCAGACGCGTCCGCAGGCGGTTGAAGGCCCGCGTCCGGTCTGCGTCCGATGCGGGAGGCCGCGGTCCATCGCATGGCGCACTGGGCCCAGGATTCGGCCGCGCCGGGTGTGACGCAAGGGTTTCCGCTGTCGGAAGCCGGTTTTTTCGGATGTCGGCCATGGGTGCCCGCGGGGAGCCGAAGCGGGAGAAGCAATGCGACGCACCACGACGGCCGGCGGTGGGAACGTGGCCCGCCGCGCGGGGGTGGCGCTGGAGAGGGTGTGCCCGGTTCGGGCCGCCGGGCCGGTCGTGCTCGGATAGGAGCAGAGGGCGTCGTACCGCAAGGGATGGTGACCGGCCTCCAGCCTTCGGAAATCGATGCCGGCCGGCGGCCACATGCGCCGCCGGGCGGGGCGGGGGTTGACGATGTCGATGCACAGCGGCGGTGGCACGGCCGATGGCGACGACGGCGCGGGTGGGCTTCGGCGGTATGCTCCGCTGCAGATCGTGCACGGGGGTGCGGCGCACGCGGCGCGGGAAGGCCGTCTGGACGCCTTCCTGGACGGCTGGTGTTCCTTGGGGCTGAGCGGAATTGTGGTCAACCACCCGCCCGGCGGCTACCTGCGGGACCCGGCGGGCTGGCAGGCCATGCGCGATGTGCTTCGGGCGGCCGCCGCCCGTGGGATGCGGGTGTGGTTGTACGACGAGGAGGGATATCCGAGCGGGGCCGCAGGGGGCCTTGTCCTGGCGATGCGTCCCGAGCTTGAGGCGGTGGGCGTGAGTTGGGCGTGGCTTCCGCTTGACGTCGGCGAGGGCGGGGGTGGCGCATCGCAATGGCGGGCCCCCGGGATGACCGAGGCCCTGCTTGGGGCGTGGCGCTTCCGGCTCGACCCCGACGGCCGGCCGGCTTGGCGGGACCGGGAGGTGCTTTCACCCGAAAGGGTATGCACGGACCTCGTGGACGCCGCGCGGGATCGGATGCGGGTGGGTATCGCTTTTTCGCGGCGACTGTATGAGGGCACGCACGCCGAGCGCAACTTTCACGCGAGTCGGCGCCTGGTGAACGTCCTTCACCCCGACGCGGGCAGCGCCTTTGTGGCGGCAACGCACGAGCGCTACGCGGCGGAACTGGGTTCGTTGCTGCGCGACGTTGAGGCCGTGTTTACAGACGAACCGTCGCTTCTGTCCGCGTTTCTTCCGCCGCTGGACACGCAGCGGGTCGACGACCAACCGTCGCCGTGCCCGGTGCAGTATCCGGCCCTTCCGTGGGCGCCGGACCTGCCGGACGCCTTCACCTCCGAGTACGGCGAGGACCTCGTGGCGTCATTGCCGCTCCTTTTCGAAGATTTCTCGGACGCCGCAGAGGAAGCGCGCCGGTGTCGGTCCCGCTTTCACGACCTGTGCGCCCGCCTGTACGGTGAACGCTACTTTGGCCCCATCCGTGCGTGGGGACGCCGGCACGGTGTCGCGTCCTGTGGTCACCTGCTTGGCGAGGAGGGACTGGTGACGCACGTCGCGTTTGAGGGCGATCTGATGGCCCAATTGCGTCGGTTCGACTGGCCGGGCTGCGACGTGCTCGACACGGATCCTCGGGAGATCCTGAAAGGAGACCTTTGCCTGACGGCACGCTTTGCCGCCTCGGCGGCGCGGCTGACGGGGGGCCGGCAGGTCATGTGCGAGATCTCCGATTTCGTGCAGCGAAGGCGCGACGGGAGGGGCGCTGCGCCGGCCGCCATGCGGGGTACGGTCTTCGCGCTTTCCTCCCTTGGCGTCGGCGTATACACATCCTACTACCACACGCCGCAGGGCGCCGCCGACGCGGAGGAGTACCGCCGCTGGTGCGAGGCCGCCGCCCGCTGCTGCCGTGTGGTGCGCGAATGGGAACCCGTGGTCGACGTGGCGTTGTTGTATCCGATCCGCGGAGTCTGGGAGGTCTTTCGGCCGACCGCCGAGGACTTCCGTGCGGCGGTCGGCCGGGACCCGCGCTACGTGGATGCGCGCCGGGTCTCCGATGACTTCAGAAGCTTGGCGCGTGGTCTGCTGCGGCGACAGATACCGTTTGATATCGTGGACGAGGCTGCGCTGTTGCAGGCCGAGCTGGTCGTGCGGACCGACGGGAACGCGGCGTTGCGCTGTGGCGACCTGGGACCGTCCTATCGGGTGGTACTGCTGCCTGAGCGATCCGTGTTGACGCGCGCGGTGCAGGAATCCCTGCTCCGGTGGGTTCGTGCCGGTGGTGGGGTGGTCGCGCTCGGCGCCGGGCCCGTGTCGGCGGCTGGGGAGGGCCCGCTGGCGCCGGCGCTTGGGCAGGCCGTCGAACGCGTCCAGGGGGGTCTTTGCGACACACTCTGTGACCGCTTGCGAAGCTACGGTTCCGCGACGCCCCGCCTGCGCGGGCTCGCCGGCGACACTTCCTTCGTCCTGGCGGTGCCGTTCCGGCACCGGGACGGTCGCGGCGGGCTGATGCTGGCCAACACGGCCGACGCACCCGTGCGCGTGGCGGTGGAGAGCCCCCTCTGTGCGGATTGGCTGTGCACGGATCTCGCCACAGGCAGGGCGCGCGCCCTGCGTCCCTCGCGAATCCGGCCGCAGCAGGACGGTGCGGTGTGTGAGGTCGGCGTGGCTGCCTACGGAGGCCTTTGGCTGAGTCCGGCGGCCGGGTCTCCCGGTGGGTGATGGTGCCGCGTTCTGGCCCAGTGCCTGGCTGCGTGGGGCGGGAGCCACGGGGCCTTTCGGTGCTACGCCGTGGGGCCTTCGGGTTGTGTCCACTGCGGAGCCTCGGCCTGCAGCACCCCGCGTAGGAACTTGGCATCACCCATGACGGCGCCTGGCGCAGGCGGACCGCAAGGCAGGTCGCACGACCGAGTCGTCGACGTGCCGCCCCGGGTGTTGGTCCTCGATAGAGCATAGGGGCCCAGGTCTGGCGTAGGTGCCATTGGACGTAGTAGGCCGGCATGCACAGCAAGATGCGTGCCCGTACCCGCCGCGCCGTCCAATGACGAAGCGGGCGAAGGCGCAGATCAACCGACTTGAGGTTGCGAAAGGCCTGCTCGGCATGCCGCAACGATTTGTACGTGGCTACGGTCGCCGCAGCGGACAGATCCCTGGCGGGTACGCTGGTGCGCACGATGTAGATCCCATCCAGGGCGGTTTCGCGCCGGATACGGTTATCACGGCGCTTGGCGATCGACTTCGACTCCCTGGCGAGCGCGTGACAACTCGATGCCGCCCGTCGGGCCCGGGGGGGTCGGGTAGAATGACGGCTGAGGTGATCGGTGTGCTGGACACCTGGGTGTCTGTGCGGCTGGATGCGGCGGCCGTGGAAGCCCTCAACCTGGGGGAGCGGTGGGAGGCGGACGTACGCAGGCGTCTGGCGTTGTCGTACTACGCCGACGACCTCCTGTCCCTGGGGCAAGCGGCCCGGCTTGCCGGAGCGACGTATACGGAGTTCCTGGCGTATCTGCACGAACGCCAGGTGCCGGTGAACTACGGCGTGGCCGAGTTGGGTGAGGATGTCGAGCAACTCAAGAAGATGGGGCTTTGGAATGCGCCTGTGGGTCAGTGACGCCAGCCCTATCATCGCCCTGTCGTGGATCGGGGCCGCCCACCTGCTGGTCGACGTCCTGGGCACCGTACTCGTTCCGGAAGCCGTTCGGCTCGAGGCCGGCACCGTTCCCCGACGGGGCGACGGTGGTCTCTCCGACCGTCCAGGGTGTGGTGCGGGCCCTGTCGCTTCAACTGGATGCGGGTGAGGCTGCCGCTGTGGCCGTCGCTCTGGAGCGGCAGGCCGGGCTGATCGTCGATGAGCGCCGGGCACGGCGGACCGCGGCGAGAATGGGGGTCCCGGTGGTCGGCACCATCGGCGTTTATTGGCCTGGAGGCAGGGCCTGGTCGGCGACCCGGTCCGCATGGCTCCGGAGATCCGGGAACGGGGACTCTATCTGGCCGATGACCTGATCGACGCCCTCCGCCGGCAGGTGGAATGACTCGGATCGGATATCGCACCAGACGAAATGTGCAGCGGCAGGCGGGGGAGACCTCGCCTGCCGCTGCTTTGTGTTGGTGCAGGTGGTTTGGGTACCAGGGTTGGCACGCGTGATCTTCCTCGAGGAGTCGGACGATGCAGGGCGGGCGCGACCATGGAGCAGACCAGGGTGCACCAGCAGGCCCGCGATGTCCACGGTGGTGCCGTGGAGCTGGTAACGCCGGTGTTGTGCAGCGGGGATTTCCGGGATGACGGATGCGATCCGGATGACTTCGCTGCGGTATTGGTCTCCGGTGCGGACAGGCCCATAACTGCGGGCGAAGGCGAGGGCGGGTGGGGCACCGTGGCCGGCGGTGCCTCGGGCGGATACACCGCGATGCCGTCTTGGGCCCCAAGGACGAGGGCCGAATCGCGAGTGAGACGGGGAAACCCCCGTCTCACCCGCTTGTGGAGGGGACGTTCGGTGGCGACACTTCGATCGAACGATGGCCCAAAGGCCCTGGGCCTCTTCACCGCGGCCGCACTCGTGGCGGCGGACGGCGCTGCCGACGAGCCGAGGGACCGGATCCAGCGGTTTCGCGAGTTCTACCGGGCCACCAGGGCAACCCCAGCCACGGCGATCTGGCCCACGCCGCCGGCGGTGGGCAGGCGTCGGTTGCCGCGTGCGTTGCGCCGTGGAGCGCCGCCGCCGCGCGGGATTTGCCGGCGGGGATGCCATCGCGCTGCCGATCGTCTTACGGGGCGGTCGTGTGCGCCGCCACCGCCACGAAGTGGGAGAGATGGGCAGCACCGCCGGCGGTGGCGGCCGGCAACCCCAGTGCCTGGCGGATCAGGGCGGTGAGGCGTCGGGCCCCGGCCGGGTGCAGGTGGACGCCGTCGGGCCGGAAATACGCGGGATGGTGGACGCTGGCCGCGTGCCAATGAACCAAGACGGTGTGCGGGTTGGTCGCGGCGGCGTGGGCCAGGGCGGTGTTGACGAAGGTTTCCCACGGCCGTGGCACCCGCGTGTTCACCAGCACGATGCGGCGTTCGCCGCGCAGGCTGTGCAGCAGGCCGTCCAGGGTGGACGGGGTGAAGGGTCCGTTGGTGCCCAGTTCGAGGACCACGCAGACGCCGAGTTGCCCTTTGGCGCGCAGGCGGGCGACCACCGGCCCCGCCTGATAGAGTTGGCGGCCGACGCGGCCGTCGATCACGATACCGGGGACGGCCCGTTTCAGATAGGGGACCGTGTCCAGCAGCACGGAATCACCGATCGCTGTGACGCTGCGGCAGGTGGGGGCGCCGGGGGCCGTCGCCCGCGCCGACGGTGGCCGCGCGGCCAGGCGGGACGGTGTGCTCGGGCCTGCCGCAGCGGGGATTGAGGCCCGCTGCGTTGGGCGCCGCGGGCGCGCCGCGGCGTGGACGGGCGTCGGCGCTAGGCCGGCGAGCCCGAGGGTGGCGACCGCGAGCATCCCGCAAGCGGCGGTACCGGCGACAACGGTGGCCAACCGCGGTCGGGGCAGCGGCCTGGCGCGCAAACCGTGCAGGAAGCGCCCCAGGTCGCCGCGGCGCACGGGCTGTTCCACGTAGCGGTAGGACAGCGCCGCCAGGCCGACGCTGCCAGCGACCTGCGCCAGGGCACGCAGGACATCGACGCCGCCGGACGGGACCGCGGGTGTGGTCAGGACGATGACCGGGTAATGCCAGAGGTAGATGCCGTAGGATCGCTCACCCAGCCAGCGCAGGGGGCGCCAGGCGAAGGCCTTGCCGATGCGGCCTTCGGCGTGGGCCGCCGCCAGGATCACCGCCGCGGCCGCCAGCGAGAGCACCACCATACCGCCGCGGTAGAGCAGGGTTTCGTAAGGGTTGGTGCCGACGAGCATCGCGAGCACGACCCCCAGCCCAATTCCGCCGGCGACCTCCAGCGCCCGGGTCCGCGTCTGGCGCACCAGCGTGCGGCTTGGCCACAGGAGTGCCGCCGCCGCGCCGATGAGCAGGGCAAACGCCCGCGTGTCGGTTCCGTCATAGACCCGCGTGGGGTTGGCGCCTGGATGGTAGAGCAGCGCCATGGCAAGGGCCGAAGCGGCCGCGAGGGCCAGCGTGCAGGCCACCTGGCAACCGCGGCGGGGTAGCCAGCGCAACCCCGCATACAGCAGCAGCGGCCAAAGGAGGTAGAACTGCTCCTCCACGGCCAATGACCAGAGGTTTCCCAATGGCGAGACCGGGCCGAAGCGGGCGAAGTACGAGACGTGGTGGAAGATAAACCACCAGTTGCTCGCGTAGAACGCCGCCGCCAGCACGTCGGCGCGCAGGGCGGGCAATTCGGCGGGATGGGTCAGCGTGACCCAGGCGACGACCGCCGCGAGCAGCACGGCCAGGGCGGGCAGCAGGCGGCGGGCGCGTCGCAGCCAGAAGTCGCGCAGATCGATGCGGCCGTGGCGCCGGTGGCCGTCTGCCAGGAGGTCGGTGATCAGGTAGCCGGAGAGGACAAAAAAGACGCCGACACCGAGCATGCCGCCGGGCAGCCATGCCGGATCGAGGTGGTAGGCGATGACCGCGACCACGGCGAGGGCGCGCAGCCCGTCCAACGCCGGCAGGTAGTGCCGCGGCGGTGTCCCCTGGCCCGGTGCGTCGGCTGCGGCATCGGCGGCGCATGGATTGGCAGGCACCCCGGCAGTCTCTCCTCCGGTGGAGGGTCTCCGTACAATACAATGGCGCCCATCGCGGCGTCGGGCCGGGCAGCATCAGCATATGGCCATACGGAGGCTTTGACGCCGTCCACCGGTCGCGGGTTTCAGGGTCCGGGGCGCAATGTGCGGCTGGGGCGGCGGTTGCGGCCGGCCGCGGCTGGAGCCGGGTGCTTGCGTCCCGACGCGTGCCTTGTTACGGTCTGGCGTAATGGGACGCCTGCCCCGCCGCAGCGCCTTCAGAGAGCCGGGTCGAGGCTGCGAACCCGGCGGCGGACGCGGCGGTGGCGGATCACCCAGCCACTGCGCGCAGGCTGCGCCGCTGTCCGGCGCCTGCCGTCGCCCGGCGTTAACGGGTATGAAGCTGCCAGCGGCCGCGCGGCCGCTGGTGACGAAGGTGGTACCGCGGGGAGCCCCGCCCTTTGGGCGTGGGCTCCCTGTTCTTTTGTGGAAGGGGTGGTTTGCGTGCCGAACCGGAAGCCCAATGGTCCTGAGGCGTCGCGGCGGGGGGCCGATGCACCCGACTGGCGTGGAACCCTGAACCTGCCGCGGACCGAATTCCCCATGAAGGCAGACCTGCCGCGGCGGGAGCCGCTGCTGCAAAAGCGCTGGGCCGAGATGGACCTATACGGGCGGATCCGGGAGGCGCGGCGCGGCGGACCGCGCTTTGTGTTGCACGACGGACCTCCCTACGTCAACGGGCACATCCACATGGGCACGGCCCTGGGCAAGTCACTCAAGGACTTCATTGTCCGCTTCCACACCCTGATCGGTGACGACGCCCCCTACGTACCCGGGTGGGACACACACGGCCTGCCCGTGGAGCTGCAGGCCCTGCGGGAGTCGGGTCTGGATCGTTCCACGCTTTCCGATCTTGAATTGCGCCGGCATTGCAAGGCGTTCGCCCTCTCGTTCCTCGAGACGATGACCTCTGAGTTCATGCGTCTGGGGGTGCTGGGCGACTGGGATCATCCCTACATCACGTTGGATTCCGCGTACGAGGCAGAGGAGATCGCGGTGTTTGGCCGGATGGCGGCGGCTGGGCTCATCTATCGCGGCCTGCGTCCGGTGTATTGGTGCGGCCACTGCGTCACCGCGCTCGCCGAGGCGGAGGTCGGCTTTGAGACGGTGGAGGGGCCCGCGATCACCGCGCGCTTTCCGGTGCGCGACGGCCTTGGGCGCCTGCCGGAGGGCTGTGCGGCCGTGATCTGGACGACGACCCCTTGGACGCTTCCGGCCAACGTCGCCATTGCGGCGCATCCGGACCTGGCCTACGTTGTGGTCGCTACCGCTTCGGGTCCGCTGCTGTGCGCCGAGTCCCGTGCCGCCGCGACCCTGGATCTGGGCGGCGAATGCGGCGCGCCGCGGATCCTGGCCCGCCTGCGGGGCCGGGACCTGGAGGGGGTGGTGTGCCGCCACCCGTTTCTGGAGCGCGACAGCCCCATCGTGCTGGCCGACTACGTGACGGCGACCGAGGGAACCGGGTTGGTGCACACGGCCCCCGGGCACGGCCGTGAGGACTTCGAGACCGCGCGGCGCTACGGCCTGCCGGTGTTGCAGCCCCTGGACGAGCACGGTCGCTTCACCGCGGAGGGTGGACCGGTCGCCGGCTTGGACGTCGCGGCCGCCAACGAACGCGTTCAGACTCTGCTGGCGGAGCGCGGGCGGTTGTGGCATGCCGGGCGGCTGCGGCACGAGTATGCGCATTGTTGGCGCTGCCACCAGCCGGTGCTCTGGCGGGCCACCGAGCAGTGGTTTTGTGATCTGGGCGCCATTCGCGAATCGGCGGTTGCGGCCGCGCGGCGGGTCCGCTGGTATCCGGCCTGGGGCGAGGAGCGCATGGTTGAGATGCTGCGCGGGCGCGGGGATTGGTGCCTGTCGCGTCAACGGCGGTGGGGCGTGCCCGTGCCCATCCTGCATTGCTTGGACTGCGGGCATCCGCTGCTGTTGCAGCCGGTCTTCGACCGCATCGCGGCGATGGTGCGGGCGGAGGGCGCGGATGTCTGGTGGGCACGACCCGCGCAGGAGTTTCTGCCCGCCGGGGTCGCCTGCGCGCACTGCGGCGGCCGCCAGGTGCGCAAGGACGGCGATATCCTCGACGTGTGGTTTGACAGCGGCTGCAGCCACGCGGCCGTGCTGGCGGCCGATCCAAACCTGGGCTGGCCGGCCGACCTCTACCTGGAGGGGCCGGATCAGTATCGGGGATGGTTTCAATCGTCACTGTTGACCGCGGCGGCCACACGCGGCCAGGCGCCCTATCGGGGGGTGGTGACCAGCGGTTGGGTGTTGGACGGCGAGGGCCGGGCCATGCACAAGTCGCTCGGCAACGTGATCTCCCCGGAGGAACTCCTGTCCGAGTGGGGGGTCGACGTGCTGCGGCTTTGGGTGGCCTCCGTCGACTACACCGCGGACGTGCGTATCTCGCGGCCCATCATGGTTCAGGTGGCGGATGTCTACCGCAAGATCCGCAACACGGTGCGTTTCCTGCTTGGAAACCTTTGCGACTACGATCCCTCAGCGGATCCGCCGTCGGACCTGCCGGACCGCGATCTCTGGGTATTGTGGCGGCTGGACGAACTGCTGGCGCGTTGCCGCGAGGCCTACGCGGAATACCGTTTCAACGCGGTCTATCACCTTGTGCAGTCGTTTTGCGTGCAGGACCTCTCCGGCTTCTACCTGGACGTCGCCAAGGACCGCCTCTACTGCGCACCGGCCGCCTCGCCGCAACGGCGGGCGAGTCAGGCGGCGATGGCGCTGGTGGCGCGCGCCCTGCTGGTCGTCATCGCGCCGATCCTGCCCCATACGGCGGACGAGGCGTTTTCGTTCCTTCCCCGCCGGGTGGGTGACCCGGAATCCGTCCATCTGCTGGTCTGGCCGCAGGCGCCGCAGGAGGTCGCCCCGTGGGTGCAGGCGGGGGGACCGCAGCGCTGGGCCGTGGTGGGGCGGTTGCGGGATGCGGTCGCCCGCGCGGCGGAGGCGGAGATCGCGGCGGGACGGATCGGAAAGATGGCGGAGGCGGCGGTGCGGGTGCGGCTGCGGACGACCGACCTGGACATGCTCGATCCGCTTGTCGAGGAGCTTGCCGACCTGCTCTTGGTGGCCGGCGTCGACCTGGAGTCGGGACCCGGCGATCCAGAGGTGGTCGTGGAAAGGACGCCCTGGCCCCGCTGCCCGCGCTGTTGGCGGTACCGGCCGACCGAGCGCGGGGACGGGTTGTGTGCGCGTTGCGGCGCGGCCGTGGATCCGGGTGCGTAGCGCCGAGTGGGCTTGCCCGGAGACGGTGTGCGCTGGGCCCGGTGGGCGCGTCGCGGCCACGTCCGGGCGGGCTCCGGTGGACGCAGCGGGCGTTGCCTACGGATGGACGGCGGACGAGGTGCGCGGCCACCGGGTGCGGGGGACGCAGGGGCCTGGCGGTGAAGGCGGCTCCGACGGAAGGGGACGGTGGCGGTGTGCGGTGGAGAGCCAAGCGTCAACGATGCCGACCCGATGCCGTTGGCGGCAACCTTGGCGGACGGGCGGCGCTGCCTGGTCCGCGTCGCCGCCTGGGATGAGCTGGCCCTGGTGCATGCGGTCATGCTGCGGGCGTTTGCGGAATACCGGGGTGACGCTGTGCCGTCCAGTGCCCTGAGTGAGTCCCTGGCCACCCTGCAGGCGTTGGTGGCCAATAG